>BEHK01000070.1 GCA_002898775.1 bacterium HR08
ATCGAGGACGTGCAGGCGAAGGTCCGCAGCCGATTGTGCATCTTGGCGAAGGCCACGGCGATGTGCACCATCGCTTGTTCGTTGCGCGGCAGATAGTAGCGGAAGTCGAGGTTCTGCTGGAGCGCCTGGCCGATCCCGGCCACATTCCCGTGCCCGAAGATCCCCCACACACCGGCGAAGAAGGGGATCTCACGCCCATCCCGCTCGACGTACTGATTTTTCAAAAACGCGATGAGGGCTTGCGCCATCGTCAATCGCCGCGTTCTCATCGTCCGTGACCTCCTTTCGCGCGATCGCCTCCGACCCCCCGCGTCGCGAGGTGTCTAAAATCCCCCGCGCGCTTGGATGAACGAGAGGACCTCGGCTTCGTACGGCATGAAGTTCGCGCAGCCGTGGCGCGTGACGACGATCGCGCCGCAAGCATTGCCCATGCGCGCCGCCCGATACCAGTCCCACCCCTTCAGATAGCCGTAGAGGAATCCGGCCGCGAAGGCATCGCCAGCCCCCAAGACGTTGAGGACCTCGACGGGGAAGGCGGGCGCCGTGATCACGTCTCCGTGGGGCAGGTGAACGGTCGCCCCCTCGGCCCCTCGCTTCACGACGAGCGCTCGCGGGCCGCGTTCCAGAAGCCGGCGGATAGCACGATCCAGTTCGCCCACGACGCGGGATTCGGAGACCTGCGCGTGTTCGATGCGGACCTCTCCGGCCTCCACGAGAGCGGCCGCCTTTACCTCGTCGGCCGTTCCGAGCACGACATCCACAAGCGGCAGCGCCAGGCGAATCGTCACGCCATAGGCGCGCACGTCGTGCCAGAGCGGGGGACGGAAATCCAGATCGAGAAAGACGCGCACATCGTGGGCGCGCGCGCGCTCGGCGGCCAAGAGCGTCGCGCTGCGGCTCGGCTCTCGGCTGAGTCCCGTCCCGCTGATGAGTAAGACGCGACACTCAGGGATCGGCGCCGCGAGCACATCGTCAATATCCAGTTCCATGTCGGCGCAGTTGTCGCGATAGTAGACCAGCGGGAAGCGATCCGGGGGCTCTACGCCAAGCAGTACGGCGCTCGTCCGACGCCCCGGCTTTCGCGGGATGAACCGCGTCTCCACACCCTCCCGTTCCAGGAACCGCAGGACGAAATCGCCCACGAGATCGTCGCCGACGGCCGTGAGCAGCGCCGCGCGCAAGCCCAATCGTCGCGCGCCCACGCTGATGTTGGTCGGACACCCTCCCACGTAGGCGGCGAAGCTGGTGATCTCCGGAAACGGCACGCCGATGTCCGCCGCGTAGAGATCAATCGAGCTGCGGCCCATGGCGAGAAGGTCGTACCGACGCTCCTCCATCGCGCTGTCCTCAGTTTTAGCGCACGAGCGGGACGCGCGGGTCCTTCTCCGTCCAGGTCGCGCGCACCCAGGCATGGACCGGATCATCGGACGCCGCCATCGAGCGCGCGCTCCCGGCCAGAGCGTTCAAGTAGTACACGTTGTAGCCGTGCGCCGCGACAACCGGATGATACCCCTCCGGAATCAGCACCAGATCCCCATCCCGGACCGTGAGGGTCACGTCCAACCGGCGATCCGACGTGTAGATGCGTTGAATCGCGTACCCCTCCGGACGATCCACCTTGTAGTAGTAGATCTCCTCCAAGTCCACTTCGTCCGGCGGATTATGGACATCATGCTTGTGCGGGGGATAGCTCGACCAGTTCCCACTGGGCGTGTAGACCTCGACGAGCATCAGGCGATCGGCGGGGAAATCCGGTGGGAGGATGTGATTGATCTGCCGCGTGGCGTTCCCCCCGCCTCGAATCTCGATCGAGACGTCCTGCGGGCGGATCAGCCGAGCGGGGAACAGGCGCTCGGCACGCGCTCGACAGAAGGCGAGTTCGCCCTCGGTCTCGGCCGTGATGGTATAGGACGTGCCGATGGGGAGATAAAGAGCGGTCGGCAGGCCATCGAACACGTGTGCACGCGAGCCGATGTGAGACCACGAACCCGCCGAGGAGCAGATCGTGAAGCGCCCACCCAAGAGCACAATCCCCAGCTCGTCTCGCCCCGTCTCCCCCGAGATGGTCTCCCCGGCGGCCATGGCTCGAACGGAGAAACCCAAGTACTCGAAGCCCACGGCCTCCGGCGTGATGGAGATGCGCTCGCCCGCCCCTCCATCGGAGGGGCGCGACCGGATCAAAAGCTCGCGAGTCAGCGACGACATGCGAATCCTCCTTATCGGGGTGGAGCCGTCGAATGCCGGATGATCAACTCGCCCTGCATCCAGATCGTCTGCTGCGAGTTCTCCCCTCTGAGGAGTTGAAGCAGCAGCTCCATCGCGCGCCGCCCCATCTGTCGCTTCGGCTGACGAATCGTCGTCAGCGGAGGTTCCGTGTACGAAGCGATGAAGAGATCATCGAATCCGACGAGCGAGATGTCTTCCGGCACATGGAGGCCTCTCATGCGGATCACGCGCAGCGCTCCGAGGGCCGTCATGTCGTTGTAACAGAAGACGGCCGTGGGAGGCGGAGAGAGCGCCAGCAAGCGCTCCATCGCGCGCATTCCCTCTTCCGGCTTCCCATCGCCGTGGACGACCAGCTCCGGCTGAAACGTGAGTCCGGCGCGTTCGAGCGCTTGCCGGTATCCGGCGAAACGTTCAGTATCCGATTGATAGCCGAATTGATCGCCGATATACGCGATGCGCCGATGGCCGAGTTGGATCAGGTGATCAGTCGCAGCGCGGCTGGCCGTGACGTTATCAATCATGACCGAATGCACGAATTCCCCAGGATGCTGGTTGTTGATGAGTACGATCGGGACCTTCATCTCGCTCAGGTGATCCATGTAGAGCGCGCCGACGCGCGAGGCCGTCACCAAAATCCCATCCACGCGCCGTTCGTGGAAGGAGTGGACGACTTTGATCTCCCGATCCGGATCGGCGTTGGAATTAGCCAGGAAGACCGAATAACCGTGATCGTTGGCCACCTCTTCGATTCCACTGACGACCTCGGCGATAAACGGATCGGCGATCGTCGTGACGACGACGCCAATGGTCTTCGTCTTGCGAGTGACTAGGCTGCGGGCGACAGCGCTCGGCCGATACCCCATCTCCTCAGCGATCCGGCGAATGCGCTCGGCCGTCTCACGGCGAACGAGGGGACTATTGTGCAAGGCTCGTGAGACCGTCGAATGCGAGACCTTCGCCACGCGTGCGATGTCTTTGATCGAGACAGAACTCATAGGCTGCACACGTTTTCAAAAGCTGGCCAAAGAGAACATCTTGCCTGAATCTCGACTGAAGCTCATATCTACGCCCTCCTCTGGAGCTTTTTATCATATCGTGGATCCCCGTCTTGTCAAGATGGAAAAAATCGTTGACATTGTACAGAATTCGGCTATAATTTGCAATGTCTTTGGTCAAGAATCGTGAACGATTTGTGAAAGGGTTATGAGGACGACGAAGGTTCGAGAGATCGCGCTTCTAGAACAGGCCGTCTTCTCCGGTCGGTTTCGAGAGGCCGAGCGGCTGGCTGAGGAGCTCTCGCCGACTGATTTGCGGTCGGCAGCCGCGAAGGCTCAGGTTTTGATCTACAAGGGGGAGTTGGAGGAAGCTGGAGCGCTTCTGGAGGCCTTCGAGAAGCAGCTCACCGAAGCGAACCTCAAGGGAGCGGCCGAATTCGGTCTGGCGAAGGCCGAGTGGCACTATTGGCGGGGCGAGTATGAGGAAGCAGAGCGGCAGGCGCAGGTGGTCTTTGGGATTTACAGCCTGAATCGCGATCGCTTCGGGCTGGCGCGGGCGCTCTATGTGCTCGGGCGGGTGCATCGGCGTCAGGGGGATTATGAGCGAGCGCGGCAAGAGATGCTTCAGGCGCTTGAAGAAGCTGAAGCGGTCACCGATCGGCCGAGGGAATTCCTGTTTGGGCTCATCATGTTCAATCTCGGCGTGATCCACTACTTCCTGGGGAATCTCGCGCGCGCGGAGGAGGAGTTGCTGGCGGCGATCCGGGCGCTGGAGGAGGAGCGGGGGCGATACTACGGCAATGCCTTGAACTTCTATGGGACACTGCTCATCGGGAAGGGACTGTACGAGGAGGCGGCACGGGTCATTCAGTCAGCGTACGAGTGCTTGTCCGAGAGCGCCTTCTTCGATGATTTGGCCCATGCGACGAACAATCTCGCCTATGCCTGTCTGCGCATGGGGCAATTTGAACGCGCGTCGCGACTGCTTCATGAGAGCTTGGAATTGCGCCGTCGGTCGAAGGACATCGCCGGAGAGTCGGCGACGTTGGAGCTTTTCGGGCGGCTTCGTTTTGAGCAGGGACAGCTGGAGGAGGCCGAGCAAATCCTGCGACAGGCGATCGAGCTGGCGGAATTGGGGAAGAACCCTCATGAGAAGGCAGTCGCCTTGATCACCTTGGGGCGCGTGCTCATGGCCCAGGGGGCTCTGGACGAAAGCCAGCGGGCGCTTGAGGAAGCTCTTGATCTGGCCATGCAGTTGAAGAACAAGTCGCTGCAGGCGGAGAGTCACGCCTATTTGGCGGAGCTGTGGGTCCATCGAGGCAACGGGATGCAGGCGTTGGAACATCTCAGGCGGACGAAGGCGTTTATCAATGGGCATCGGGATGCCTATCTGCGCGCTCAGATTGAGCGCATCGAGCGGTTGGTCCAGCAGCACCGGATCAAGGCCGAAGAGGGGATCTTTATGATCCGTGGCAGCTTCCTCCCGACCTGGCGGGAGGCGCATGAGATGTTGGGGAGATTCCTACTGGCCGAGGCGCTGCGGCATGCCGGTGAGAATCAGACGAAAGCCGCTGAGCTGCTCGGCGTCACCAAAGCCTATATCACCATGCTGCGGAAGAAGTATGGGATTTGAGAGGAGGAGGTGCGGTCTATGAAGAAGGTACTCGCGGTCGCGTTCATCGCGTTCATGCTTGGGGGGCTCACCCTCCCGGCGCAGGCGGGGGTCACAGCGGGTGGAAAGCCCTATGTGCCTGGCGCTGATCTCCCGCTCGGCGGCGTCACGGCCGGAGGCCGACCGTTCGTCAGCAGCGGGGGGGTCTTCACGCCGACGGGGTTCGGCTTGGGCGCTCAGTTCTACGATGATGAGGGAGGGGATGTCGCGCCCGATCCCTACTGGGGCATCGGTGGAGGAGCGGATCTCGGATGGGTGCCCTCGTGGTCCTGGTGGGGATGGGGAGCGTGGGGTGTCCTGGACATCCTTCTGGGCATCCCGGTGGCCTTCTTCTTCGCCGTGTGGTGAACGCTGAGGGGGGGGGGATTCGCCAGCAAGAGCGAATCCCCTGTGGAACCGCCGCAGTTGGGCTTTTCGAGCGTCCCACTGTAAATTTCCCTCTGCCGCTCAGTCGGCGGTCTTCAAACTGAAGGTGAACTCCGAACCTCTTCCTGGTTCGCTTCTGACGGTGATCTCCCCTCCGTGAAGTTGGACGAGATGTTTCACAATGGCCAGCCCCAGGCCGCTGCCTCCCGTCTCCCGAGATCGGGATTTCTCGCCCCGGTAGAAGCGCTCAAAGATGCGGGGTTGGTCGGCCGGGGGAATACCGATCCCGGTATCGGTGACCGCGATGAGGACGCGTTCACCGGAGCGGCGCGCCGTGATCCCCACATGTCCTCCGGGTCGGTTGAACTTGATGGCGTTATCCAGGAGGTTCTGCAGAATCTGCGTCAAGCGGAAGGGGTCAGCTAAGACCTGTATATCCTCGGGGACTTCGTTCGCGATTGAGATGTCGCGCTCTTGCGCCTGAGGCCGAATGAGGGTCAGGACGTCTTCGACGAGGGTGTGAAGCGGAAGGACGTCGAGCGAGAGGGCGACGACGCCCGATTCGATCTCCGCCAGATCGGTGATGTCGCGCACCAAGGCGTGGAGACGTTGAGCCTGTCGAAAGAGACCCTCCAGGCATCGGCGCGCGTGCTCGGGATCCTCCAAGCCCACCTCCTGCAGGGTTTCCACATAGGCCAGGATCGCCGCCAGTGGCGTACGCAGCTCGTGCGAGAGATTAGCGAAGAAATCGCGCCGCACGCGCTCCAGGTGCTCCAGAGCGGTGATCTCCACGAAGACGCCCAGAGCCGCCTGCGGCTCCTCAGAGGCGAAGCGAAGCGGAGTGATGGTGACATGGAACACGCGAGGCTCGCCGCGCCTCAGCTCGAAGCGCAGCTCACGGGATGTCCCCTGATCGAGCGCCTCTCGGAATCCCTCGTGCACTGCGGGATCGCGGGTGAGGTCGATCAATCGAAGAGGGCGGGAGGAGATCGGAGGCGGGGGGAAGATGGATTCGGCCGCCGGATTTTGAACGAGGACGGTCGTCTCCCGATCCACGATGAGCAGACCTTCGCGCATGGCCGCGAGGACCGCTTGCCACACCGGATGGGGCGAATGAGCCAGCTCCCGAAGAAAATCGCGATCGGCGCTCTCGGTGGCGGGTGTCACGGCGCTGTGTCGGAGGAGTTGTTCGATCGCGGGCGGAAGCGGTATCCGACGCCGACGACCGTCTCGATGTACGCCTCGTGCCCGAGTTTCTTTCGAAGATGGTGCACGTGGACGTCCAGCGTGCGCGTGGCTCCGTAATAGGCCAGGCCCCAGATGCGGTCCAGCAGATACTCGCGCGTGAGCGTTCGGCCGGCATTGCGCGCCAGCAGCACCAACAGCGCGAATTCCTTGCGCGTCAGCTTGATCTCGCGCCCTTCGACTCTCACGATGAAATGCGTCGGATCCAGGTAGAGCGTGCCATCGTCGTAGATGAAGTCGGGGGGGGCGTCCTCCTGCGCCCGTCGCAGCAACGCGTGCAGGCGCGCCTCCAGCTCACGCAGGCTGAAGGGCTTGGTCACGTAGTCATCCGCTCCGAGCGTCAGGCCGAGGACCTTGTCCGATTCGCTCGTTCGAGCCGTGAGCATGAGGATGGGCAAGCGGCGCGTCGCGTCCTCCTGACGGAGGCGGCGGCACAGTTCGAAGCCGTTCATCTCCGGCAAGTTCACGTCCAGGATGAGCGCGCTCGGATGGCGCTGTGAGAGCGCTCGAAGCCCTTCCTCACCCGTCCGCGCGATCTCCACCACATATCGCCCTCCCCGCTCCAGATGGTGCTTGAGGAGGTGAGCGAGTTCGACATCATCCTCGATGATCAAGATCGTCGGCCTCATAGCTCCGGCCACTCGCGATGTTTGATCACTTCGCCTCGAGCCATGTAGACGATCTGCTCGCAGATGTTCGTCACGTAGTCGGCGATGCGCTCCAGGTGCTTGATGATGAAGAGCAACTCCGCCCCTCGTCGCACGGTCGAGGAATCGGTGGCCATGAGGTGGATCAGTTCGTCGTAGATGCGCTTGTAGAGCGCGTCGGCGTGATCGTCGTGCCGGATCGTCTCCAGGGCCTTCTCCGCATCATGGCTGGTGAACGCATCCAGGCCATCGAGCAACATTTGCTGCACGATCCGGGCCATCTCGGGGATGTCGAAGTAGACCTTCAACTGCGGCTCCTGGTTCAACCGAAGGACGTGGCGGGCGATGTTCACGGCGTGGTCGGCGATCCGTTCGATCGCCGGCGCCGTCTTCACCGCAGCGATCACGAAGCGCAGATCGGAGGCCGTCGGCTGGCGAAGCACGAGGATGTCAATGCACAATTCGTCCACCTCGTTCTCCAACTGATCAATCTTATCGTCATCGCGGATGACCTGTTCGGCCAGCTCCGAATCGCGTTCGACCAGGGCGCGGATCGCCTGAGCGATGGCGGTCTCCGCCCGCCCCCCGAGCATCAGGAGCTTGTCGCGCAGCCGGTTCAAATCGTGATCAATCGGCCTGAGGTGATCGGTCATGATGACCTCTCCTTCCCCTCGCCCTCATCCGAAGCGCCCCGTGAGATAATCTTCCGTCAGCTTCTCACGCGGCACTGTGAACAGTTTCTCCGTCTGGTTGAATTCTACAAGATGGCCCATCCAGAGGAAAGCCGTATAGTCGGAGACGCGGGCGGCCTGCTGCATGTTGTGCGTGACGATGATGATCGTGTAGTGGCGCTTCAGCTCCGCGATCAGCTCCTCGATCTTCTCCGTGGCGATCGGGTCCAGCGCCGAGGCCGGCTCATCCAAAAGAAGGACCTCCGGTCGCACGGCCAGGGCGCGGGCGATGCAAAGCCGCTGCTGCTGTCCGCCGGAGAGCGCGAGCGCGGATTCGTGCAGCCGATCCTTCACCTCATCCCAGAGAGCAGCCTGCCGTAGGCTCTCCTCGACGCGCTCCTGCAGCTCCCGGCGATTTCGGACGAGCCCGTTCACGCGCAGGCCATAAGCGACGTTCTCAAAGATCGTCTTCGGGAAGGGATTCGAGCGTTGGAAGACCATCCCCACGCGCCGCCGCAAGCGCACGACGTCCACCTGTGGATCGTAGATGTTCTCCCCATCCAGCAGGATGCGCCCTTCGGCGCGCGTATCCGGGATGAGGTCGTTCATGCGATTGATGGCGCGCAGGAGCGTCGTCTTGCCACATCCCGAAGGGCCGATCAAAGCCGTCACCTGATTTCGTGGGAACCCCAGGGTGATCTCGTGCAAGACGCGCACATCGCCATAGTAGAAGCTGAAGCGTTCGACCTGGACCTTCACGGGGAGAGGCGTCGTCTGAGGATCAGGAGCGCGTGCCGGCTCCCTAGCGGTCTCTCGGATCGTGCCGAACTTCACCACCGTTCTCCTCCTTGCCGATGAGATCCCGCCTTCGCCTCTCAGGATCGTGCGCGGAGTCGCCGCCGAACACGGGCGCGGATGAGGACGCCGACCGCGTTGAGCGCGAACGTGAGCGCGAGCAGGACGAGGACGGTCCCGTAGAGCAAAGGCTTGGTCTTCTCCACATCCGGAGATTGCGTCGAGAGGATGAAGACGTGATAGCCGAGTTCCATGAACTGGTCGTTCAAGCGGCTCGGCAGATAAGGGAGGAAGTACGCGGCGCCCGTGAAGAGGACCGGGGCGACTTCTCCGGCTCCTCGACTCACGGCGAGGATGGCACCGGTGAGAATCCCGGGCAGCGCTTCCGGCAGGACGACGTGCCAGATCGTCTGCCAGCGCGTGGCGCCCAGTGCCAGGCTCGCCTCGCGCAGCTCGCGGGGCACGGCCCGTAAGGCTTCATCGGTGGAGACGATCACCACCGGAAGCGTGAGCAGAGCGAGCGTCAGCGCCGCCCAGATGATGGCCGGTTGTCCGTAGGTCAGCTCGCCGCCATAGAAGAGCCGATCTATGCCCCCCCCGATGAACCGCACGAAGAATCCGAGCCCGAAGAGGCCGAAGACGATCGAGGGGACGCCCGCCAGATTGTTGACGGCCGCGCGCGTCGCTCGAGCGAAGAGGATCTCCACGACGTGCCCGAGCCCGATCAGGCGCTCCCGCCACTGGCGAGCCGCTCGCGCGCGCGCCCAGGCGTAGGCGAGGTTCGATCCCGGGACGAACTCGCGGAGATAGATCGCCGTGGCCACGCCGATCGGGACGGTGGCGATGGTCATCAGGATGACGAGCGCGACGGTCCCAAAGATCGCCGGGAAGATCCCTCCTTCGGTCATACCGGCGCGCGGCGCCGTGGTCAGGAACTCCCAGCTGAGCTGTCCGGCCCCATTCCACGCGATGTTCCCGAGGATGATGCCGAGCATCGCGACGATCAGCCAGCTGGCCAGGGCGAGCAGACCAATGGGGACCTGTTCGCGAAGGCGCTCCCAGAAGATCGCCCGCCGCGAGGCGATGAGCGAGGCGGCAGGGCTTTCGGTGCGCGGAGCGACGGTCATCTCTCTCCTCGCAGGCGGAGTTGCACGCGATGGATGATGTACACGCCCACGGAGTTCACCGCGAACGTGACGACAAATAGCAGCGCCCCGATGAAGAAGAGCACGTGATAGTGCGGGCTGCCGAAGACGACCTCACCCAATTCCGCCGCGATCGTCGCCGCCAGCGTGCGCACGGAGTCGGTGAAGCGCCAGGACGTGATCGCCGCATTGCCCGAGGCCATCAGCACGATCATCGTCTCCCCGACGGCACGGCCGAAGCCCAGGACGAGGCTGGCGAAGACGCCGGGCGAGGCCGCCGGCAGAACGACGCGCGTCGCCGTTTGCCAGCGCGTGGCGCCGAGCGCCAGACTCGCCTCTCGAAGGCTCCGCGGGACGGCATTCAGCGCATCTTCGCTCACGGTGTAGATGATCGGGATCAGAGCCAACGCCAGCGCCGTCCCCGCCGTGATCGCGTTCAAGCGCGTCTCGAATCCGAAGAGGCGGTGCATCCATGTCGCCAGGACGATCAGGGCGAAGAATCCGAGAACCACCGAGGGGATGCCAGCCAGAAGCTCAATGGCCGGTTTGATGAGCTCCCGTATTCTCGGTGGCGCGAATTCCGAGGTGTAGAGCGCGGCGGCAATGGCCAAGGGCGCCGCGATCCCGAGCGCCACGAGCGTCGTCTTCAACGTCCCCAGGATGAGGGGGATGAGGCTGTACTTGGGCACGAGCGCCACGGGCTGCCACATGTACCGGCTCGCCAGATCGGGTCCCTCCATCGGGTGGAAGAAATGGCGCAGGCTCGCCTCTCGCTGGATCTCGGGATTGGTCAATATCGGCAGCGCTTCTCGAAAGATGAAGATGAAGATGAGGACGATCGTCATGATCGCCGTGAGCGAGAGCACGAAGATCACCCGGTGCGCCCATCGGTCGCTCCGACGGCGCCAACGCTCCTCCCGTGCGTTCTGACCCTCACGCATCGCGCGTCTGGCAGGCGATCACTCGTGCTGCTCCCATCGGCGCGCGAGCTCGTGGCGCTTCTCCTCCGGGAGGGGATAATACCCCACCTCTTTGACGATGGCCTGTCCCTCAGGCGAGAGAACCCAGCGGATGAAATCGCGCGCCACCGGGTTACCGGGTTTCCCCACCGTGTAGAAGTAGAGCTCTCGACTGATCGGATACCGACCCGTGGCGACGTTCTCCAGAGTCGGCGCGATCGCCGGAGAGGCATCGTCCTTCTTGATCTTGAGCGTCTTGATCCCCACGCCGTAGGCGACCCCCCCGTAGCCGATGGCCTTCGGGTCTTTGGCGACCGCGTTGATGACAGCCGCCGTCCCCGGAAGCGTCTGCGTCGTCGGAGCGAAATCGGCATTCTCCAGCACGTGCTCTTTGAAGTAGACATACGTGCCGGAGTTGTTCTCCCGGCTGTAGAGGACAATGGGGAGATCCGGCCCCCCGACCTCCTTCCAATTCGTGAGGCGTCCGGTGTAGATCGCCTTGAGTTGCGCGAGCGAAAGCTCGCTCACCGGGTTGGACTCGTGGACGTAGACGGCCAGGCCATCCAGGGCGACCGGCGTCTCGATCACATCCACGCCGAACTTCGCCTTCACCTGCTCGGCCTCCGACGGCTTGATCGGACGGGAGCTTTGTGCGATGTCCGTCGTCCCGTTGATCAACGCCGCGATACCGGTTCCCGATCCGCCCCCCGTGACCTGAATCACCGCGCCCGGATGCTTCTGCATGTAGATCTCAGCCCAGCGCTGGCCGAGAATCACCATCGTGTCCGAGCCCTTGACGGTAACAGCGCGCGCCCGCTCCGAAGGAGCTCGCGAGGAACACGCGCTCATCACGACGATACTCACAGCGGCGATCGTGCTGCTGGTGATTCGGGACCATCGAGAATTGGCGTTCATGGAGCTCCTCTCTCAGAAGGCGAACTGCACGCGCGTGAGCAGGGAGAAGACGCTCTCGGAGCGACGGAAGGGCGACGTCGCGGGGAAGCGTTCTACAGCCAGATCGAGCATGTACTTGACGAAGGGCGTCAGGTACCAATTCACCCCGCTGGTGATGGTCTCAGCGCGCTTGGTCTCCATTCCGTCCGAGAGCTGGAGCGCCGAGTACCGGATCTTCACCTCCCAAGCTCCCCACCCACGATTCCCCGGCCCCGATACCAGGAAGGAGCGACCGGGGATGACCGAGCCATTCTCCGGTTTCCTCTCTCCCGTGAGCACATACGTGGCCTGCGCGGCATATCCTTTCGCGACGACGGCTGGAAGGGTAGTCCGATTCGGCCCCAACTGGTACCGATCCTGGACCATTTGGTTGTATTCGGCTCGCAAGGCGAACGGTCCGATCAGGTAGGTCAACTCACCGTTGGCGCGGAGGACTTGCCCATTCACCGGGCGCGCCGGAAAGAACGTCACACTTTGGCTCTCGGTTTGTCCATGCAGACTCATCCCCCCGCGCTGTCGGCCGAGCGCCAGAGCACCGCCAAAGCTCAGGCCCTCTCCCCATCGGACGCGCTCTCCGCGCCAAGGCGAGAGGCGCACCCTCACAACGCCCTCAGGCGTGCGCGTCGTGTTCGGTGCCAGGATGCCCTTCCCATTGAAGGCCCCGAGCTGATATTCGACCTTCCCCCCGGCGCCGTTCCCAGCCAGCTGAATCCCCGGACTTCGGCTCGGCGCGATGCGCGTCGCCATCGCGCGCTCCACGAAATCTATGTGCATGGCGCTGCGCAGCTCCTCCTGCGAGAAAGGCTCCTTGAAATGCCCCACTTGCAGGTGCATTCCCGGGCGCACCTGCAGGCGCAACCAGCCGTCTCGCAGAAGCCCACTCCCGCGCTCGGCGAAATCCGCCTGGATCTTGTATTCGTAACGACGCAGGATCTTCCCGAGCACCGCCAGGCGGAATCGGCGTATGAGGAAGGTGTTCGCCGGGGTGAACGGCTCCTGCTCGTAGGCGCGAAAGTCGAGTTGCCCTTCTCCG
>BEHK01000071.1 GCA_002898775.1 bacterium HR08
GCCGATGGTGAAGCCGCCGAGGTTCTCCACATTCGGATTCTTCGCCGAACGCAGGGCTTGATGCTTCGGAAGACCTTGTTGAAGGGCTCCGCGATACACGCGCTCTTGCTGCAGCGTCAGGGCATTCAACCCATTGCCCGCCCAGGTCCAGTGCACCGTCCCGTGATACTCGTTCGTCCCCGACTTGGTGATGACGTTGACGACGGCTCCGGAATTGCGCCCCTGCTCGGCATTGAAGTTGTTCGTCACGATCTGAAATTCGGCGATCGCCTCAGGAGGGACGGTCTGGCGTGGGATCGAGAGCGAATCGTCATTGTTGTTCGAGCCGTCCAGATTGAAATTGTTCGAACGCGAACGTCCGCCGCTGGTGGCGAAGCCGGAGCCCGGCATGCCGGGGATGTTGGGGACCGTTCCCGGAACGAGCAGCGCCAGGCCCGTCAGCGTATTCCGCCCGGGCAGCTCGAAGACCTGTCGGCTCTGGATGGACTTCGCCACGCGCGCCTCGGTGCGTTCGAGTAGCTCCGCCGCCGTCGCCGTCACCTCGACCACTTCCGCGATCTCTCCCACCTGCAGCTGTACATCCACGCGCGTGATCGCGACGGCGCGCACGGCGATCTTCGTGCGCACCTCCTTCTTGAATCCGGGATGTTCGACGGTGATCGTGTAGTTCTCTCCGATCGGGAGCGAGTCCGCACGATAGAATCCCGTCTCGTTCGTCGTGAGGACGCGCGTGAGCCCCGTGTCTTCGTTCTTGATCGTGACCGTCGCCCCCTGAATCGGATCCCCTCGGGGATCGGTCACGACTCCGGCAATGGACCCCAGGATCGTCTGCGCCTTCGCCGCGCTCATCCCCAAGGCCCATACTAAGGTCGCCATGATCACCCCTGACACGACGCGTCTCATCACCTTGCCACCTCCTTGCTCGAAATTTCGGCGGCCTTTGACGGAGGCCACCGTTTCTTCTTCAAAGCAAGCGGTGTGCCAAAACCTTCCGTCCTCTTCCTCCTTGTCTCTCAAGGAGTTGCCGGGTGGAAGCGCGAGCGTGTGAGGAGCGCGTTTTCAGAAACTCGGAAACTTCTTCCAGGATTTCGGATGATCTGCGAACGAATTCTTGAAACTTCGCGCGAGAAGATGGAAGTCTCCTCTTCTTCAGGCACTTAGTGGGAATCTCTTCAGAAGGGGACGATCAGATTCTCTCCCACGATGATCCCCCTGTGAGGGGATGGACACACGGCGGCGCGGACGACGGCGACGCGCGTGAGATCGCTTCCGGGAGGCAACGTCACGTCGTCGCCGATAAGGCACTGATGCACGCGCGCGCCTCTTGGGATGCGGACGCGAGCCCAGAGGACGCTCTCGGTGACCGTCGCCCCTTCTTCGATGATCGTCCCAGGGCCCGCGATGAACGATCGCCCTTCGCGGCGGAGGAAGGCGAGGCTTGCGCTCAAGTAGCGTTCGAGCGTGCTGAGCTCGTACCATTGTCCCTCCGCGATATAGGCGGCGATCCGGCGTCCGTGCGCGATGGCTCGCGGATAGACGTCCACGGTTGTGTGCGAGAACACACCGCGCGGGATGAAGTCGAAGATTTCCGGCTCGACGACTTGAATACCGGTGAAGAGCAACGGCGCGTGATCGGCCTCCTCGGAGGCGGGGGAGGGCATTCCGCCGAAGCGCACGATGCAGCCATCGCCGTCCACCTCGACGACGCTGAAGCGCTCGCGCCGCACGTTCTTCATGAGCACGAGCGTGGCCAGAGCCGCCCGTTGCCGGTGGGCCTCGCACACGGCGTGCAGGTCAATATCGGTGATGATCTTGCCGTTGATGACGAGGAACGTGCTCTCTTGAAGCAGATGCCGGACCTTGTCCAGCGCGCCGCCCGTCCCCAGGATCTCCGGCTCCTCGGAATAGAAGACGCGCACGCCCCATCTGGAGCCATCGCCCACGATGCGGCGAATGGAGTCGCCCTGATGGTGAAGATTGATGATCACGTCGGTGATGTCGTATTGTCGGAGATAGTCGAGGAGGTGGACGATGATCGGTGTGTTGAGGAAAGGAACGGCGGCCTTAGCGCGATCGGCCGTCAACGGCCACAGTCGCGTGCCCAATCCGGCGGCCAGGATCATGGCGCGCATCGGACGCTCTCTCCTACTCGGTTTCCTGAAAGAGCATATCCCCGAAGGGCCTCCCACGGACTCGACAAAATTCGGCGTAGAGCGTTGGATAGCTCGCGCGAAGAAGCGGCTTCCCCTCAAGGCGGAATCGGCGGAGGAATTCCCGAACGCTTCCCTCGTCTCCCTCCAGCTCCAGGAAATTCCCCATTGGCGTTTCATCGAACATGACCGGGAGGGTGGCTCCCGACGGGAGCTGCACGCGATATTCGGTCCGATACTTCTGGTAGCGATAGATCGGCTTCAGGCCCAGCCGTTCGAAGATCGCGAGCGCGCGCATCGGATGGGCGACTTCCGTCTCCACCTCCTCCCGCACCTTGAGCGAGGGATGAGCCTGCGGTGGCCCCTTGAAGGTGATCGTCCCGCGCTCCCCAACGCGGCGGATGCGCAGCAAGCTCGCGGAACGCCGAAGGCGCTCGTCCTCGAAATCGAGTACCCAGTTCTCCTCAAAATGGCGCGGCTTCACCACTCGCACTTCCGGTTCGACATAGCCATCAAGGGGATTTCTCTGAACAGGGATCTTCACCTCGGCCTCGAGCATGGTCGCGTCCCTTCGCTCCTTATACCTTCTGCTCACCAGCGATCTGCACGCGATGAAAATACCCGAGCGGTTCGGGGAAGGCAAGGGGCCTACAGAGTCGCTCCTTGGACGGGCGTGATCTTCGGGGACACCCCGCGCGATCTGAAGATCGCGCGGGGACCCCGCTCGGGAGGCCGGATGTCGTGACAGCCATCCTCTCCGATCGAAGGAGAATGGGACGTTGCAAAATGCAACGCGAGGGCATTCGAGTGCAACCAGGGGCGCGCCTCTCCCCTTCAGGTAACCCATAGGATCGCTGTCACTTCTTCGGTGCCGGGGGATTCTCACGCTCCGGCATGAGAATTGCATGATCACACTATGCGTCGGAGGAAGAGCGTGAATGAGGCGCATTCGGAAGCTATCGCTGAGATCGCACGACGTCATGCCGATATCCATCGGCATTTGGCCGTCTTGGAGGAGGTCCTTCGTGCGATGGAAGTCGGCGCGGACAGTGGGACGGTTCGTGGCGATTTGGAACGCGCTCCGGGGGAGGCGGCGCTTGAGGGGCTGGTCAAGTTCTTCACCCAAGAGGTGTGCGATCTCCTGCGGCTTGAGGAGGAGATACTGTTCCCGCCCCTGGAGCGGGATTTGAACGAGATCGGCGGGCCGGTCGCCGCCCTTGGGCTCGAACACGAGCAGTTGCGGCGGATGATTCGAGAGTTCGCGCAGGCGGTCCTGACATGGTCGCAACGCGAGTCGGAGCATGCCGGCGCCGCCGAGGCCGTCCTGTCAAGCGCCAGGCGATTACGGGAGTTATTGCGGATCCACATCGAGAAGGAAGAAGCTGTGTTATTTCGGCTGATCCCCAAGGTCTTCACTCGCGCTGACCGGCAGCGGGCGGCGGCGCGCCTGCGGGCGTGGTCGAAGGGGAAGGCCATCATGCTCATGCTGCTGTGGGGGATGAGTGGTGGCGGGGAGAGAGAGGTGTGGGCGCAAGAGCATGGAGGAGGGACAGGGGGGCAGAGCCGCGTGGGATCAACGGAGCGACGGTTCACGGTGCATGGGGAGTTGCGCCTTCGGTGGGAATGGCGAGAAGGACAACTCTTCGGTGGCGGAGTGCGGGCGGGGGAGAAGGATGGGTATGTGCTGACACGAGTGCGGATCGGGATGGAAGCCCGTCCGACCCAATGGCTGCGCGTCTTGTTGCAGGGGCAGGATGCGCAAGCCATGGGCTTTCTGGGCGAGCCCGATCCACCGCTTGTGGAGGATACGTTCGACTTGCGACAGGCGGTGGTGGAGGTCTTCGATCAGAGACGGCAGGGATGGGGGCTGCGGCTCGGGCGACAGGAGCTGCGCTTTGGGGATGAGCGGTTGCTGGGAGCCTTCGACTGGGGGAATACGGCGCGCAGTTTCGATGCCGTGCGATTCTTCTATGCTCGACCTCAGTACCGGATTGATCTCTTCGCGGCTTCGGTCGTGGCCATTCGGGATGGAGCGTTCAACACTCATCGAGCGGGAGAGAATCTCTACGGTCTCTATGGATCGTTTCAGAATGTGATCCCCAATGGGGTTCTGGAGGGATATGCGCTGTGGCGGACGCGACCTCGTGTGGTGGGAGAGCGCGGTGGGCGTGGAGATGCGGATGTCTTCACGGTAGGGACGCGCTGGGTGGGGACGATGTCCGCCTCGCTGGATTATCGCCTGGAGACCGCGGGACAGTGGGGGCGATGGGGGGAGGATGTGGTGCGCGCCTGGGCCCTGCATGCGCAATTGGGGTATCGAATAAGGCCAACTGGCCTGAGCCCTCGCGTGGTGGTGGAGTACAACCAGGCTTCGGGAGATCGCGACCCTCAGGATGGGCGGCGTCAGACGTTCGATCAGCTCTATCCGACCAATCACGATAAGTACGGGATCGCCGATGTGGTGGGTTGGCAGAATATGCGCAACGTTCGATTGGGCGTGGGGCTGAGGCTGGGGCCTCGGATCACCGCGCAGGTGGATTATCATTCGTTCTGGCTTGCGAGCCCTCGCGACGCCCTCTACTCGGCCGGTGGGGCGCCGATCGCGCGCCTCCATCCTGTTGAAGGGGCAGTCCTCCCCACGCACGTGGGACAAGAGGTGGATGTGGACGTCCGAATCGCTCTTCCCCACCAGGTCTCGCTGGCTACCGGATATGCGCATCTCTTCCCCGGACGCTTTCTCATTCGTGCTGCGCCCGGGGCCAGTGTCTCCTTCGCCTACACCATGCTGAGCTACCGATTTTGAGGTCTCGCCTCTGAGGAGGGGGGTATGGCCGAACGGAGTGAACCCATGGCGTTCGACCGATCGGAGCGCGAAGGCTCGAAGATCACGCGCCGCGCGTTCCTCACGCTCGCGGCGCTCGCCGCCACGGAGGCGGCGTGCCGTCCGAGCCTCTCGCTCTTTCAGCCGAGCGATGAGATCGTGGATCCGTTTCAGCACTATCCGAATCGCGATTGGGAGCGGCTGTATCGCGATGTCTACCGTTACGACAGCACGTTTCACTTCCTGTGCGCGCCCAACGATACGCACAACTGCCTGCTCAAAGCCTACGTGAAGAACAACGTCATCGTGCGCATCGGGCCGAGTTTCGGCTACGGTCGGGCGACCGATCTCTACGGGAATGCGGCCTCGGCGCGATGGGATCCGCGCTGCTGCAATAAGGGGCTGGCGCTGCTGCGGCGCATCTATGGGCCCAGGCGGTGCCGGCAGCCGATGGTGCGGCGCGGCTTCAAGGAGTGGGCCGAGCGCGGGTTCCCGCGCGATGCTCTGGGGCGCCCGCCTCGTGAGTTGTTCCGGCGGGGGAAGGACGAATGGGTTCAGGTCTCCTGGGAGGAAGCGTTCGATCTGGCGGCCCGCGCGCTCGTGAACATCGCTCGGACCTACACGGGCGAGCGCGGCGCTCGCCTGCTGCGCGCGCAGGGGTACGACGAGGCAATGATCGAGGCGATGAAAGGCGCCGGCACGCAAACGCTCAAGTTCCGCGGCGGGATGCCGCTGCTTGGCACGGTGCGCATCATGGCGCTTTATCGTCTGGCCAACGCGTTGGCGCTTTTGGATGCCAAGCTGCGCAACGTCGAGCCCGACAAGGCGCTCGGCGGGCGCGGCTGGGATAGCTACTCCTGGCACACGGATCTGCCGCCGGGCCACCCCATGGTGACCGGACAGCAGACGGTCGAGTTCGATCTGTGCGACGCCGAGAACGCTCGCATGGTCATCTGCTGGGGCATGAACTGGATCTCCACGAAGATGCCCGATGCGCATTGGCTGACGGAGGCCCGGCTCAAGGGGACGAAGATCGTGGCCGTCACGGTCGAATACTCCTCGACCTGCTCGAAGGCCGATGAGGTCGTCATCATTCGCCCGGGCACGGATGCCGCGCTCGCCTTGGGGATCGCGCACGTCCTCATCCGGGAGAGGCTCTACGACGAAGAGTTCGTCAAGGGCTTCACCGATCTGCCGCTGCTGGTGCGGATGGATACGCTCGAGCATCTCAAAGCGAGCGACATCATCCCGAATTATCAGCCGGCCCCGCTTCGGAACAACGCGAAGATTCTGAAGCCGGGCGAGAGCGCGCCTCCGCCCGCCCAGCAGGACGCTCAATACATCCCCGAAGAGCTGCGCCAGCAGTGGGGCGACTTCACCGTGTGGGATGCGAAGGCGGGCAAGCCCGTCGTCGTCACGCGCGACGATGTGGGCGAGCATTTCAAGAAGAAGGGCATAGACCCGGCGCTCGAAGGCGAGTTCGAGGTTCAGCTCGTAGATGGTCGGCGCGTGCGCGTGCGGCCCGTCTTCGACCTCGTCAAGCAGTACGTCCTGGATAGTTTCGATCCCGATTCGGTCTCGAAGCTCACGTGGGCGCCGAAAGAAGCGATCCTCAATCTGGCGCATGACCTCGCGCGATTTCGCGGGAGCACGCTCGTGGCCGTCGGCATGGGGCCGAATCACTTCTTCAACAATGATCTCAAGGACCGGGCGATCTTCCTCATCTGCGCGCTGACGCGCAACGTCGGCGTGCATGGGGGCAACATCGGCTCCTATGCGGGCAACTATCGCTCGGCGTTCTTCAACGGCACTCCGCAGTTCATCGCCGAGAATCCCTTCGACATCGAGCTGGATCCGACCAAGCCGGCGCGCGTGAAGTCCTACTACAAGATGGAGTCGGCGCACTATTTCAACTACGGCGATCGCCCATTGCGGATCGGCAATAAGCTCTTCACCGGGCGCACGCACCTGCCGACGCCCACGAAGGCGATGTGGTTCGCCAATTCGAACTCGATCCTGGGCAACATCAAGTGGCATTACGACGTCGTGGTGAACACGCTCCCGAAGGTGGAGATGGTCGTCGTCCAGGATTGGTGGTGGACGGCCTCGTGCGAATATGCCGACATCGTCTTCCCGGTGGATTCGTGGGCCGAGTTCAAGTACCCGGACATCACGGCGTCGGTGACGAATCCCTTCCTTCAGGTCTTCCCGCGCACGCCGTTGCCGCGGTTGCACAACACGCGCTCGGACATCGAAGTCTGCGCGGGCGTCGCCCGGCGGCTGGCCGAGCTCACGGGCGATCGTCGCTTCGCCGAGTACTGGAAGTTCGTCGAAGAGGGGAAGGTCGAAGTTTACCTGCAGCGGATCCTCAACGCGAGCACGACGACGCGCGGCTACAGGATCGAGGAGCTGGAGGCGAAGGCGAAAGAGGGCATCCCGGCGCTCATCCTCACGCGCACGTATCCGAAGATCATGGGCTGGGAGCATACGAACGAGAGCAAGCCCTGGTACACGAAGACGGGGCGGCTCGAGTATTATCGGCCCGAGCCGGAGTTCCTCGAGCACGGGGAGGCGATTCCCGTCTATCGCGAGCCGGTGGATGGGACGTTGCACGAACCGAACGTGATCGTGTCCAATCGCCCGCATCCGGCCATTCGCCCCTCGCCGCCGGAGGCCTATGGGCTCTCGCGCGAGGACCTCTCGGTCGAAGTGCGGCAGGTGCGCAACGTCGTGCGCACGGTGGAGGAGGTCGTGCGGAGCCGCCATCCGCTCGCGCGGCGCGGCTTCACGCACGTCTACATCACGCCCAAGTATCGGCACAGCGTGCACACGACGCCGGTGGACACGGATCTGATGGCCTTGTGGTTCGGGCCGTTCGGCGATCCCTATCGGCGCGATCGGCGCAAGCCGTGGGTGGGCGAGGGCTACGTGGACATCAATCCCGAAGACGCCAAGGCGCTCGGCATTGAAGACGGCGATTACGTGTGGATTGACGGCGATCCCGAAGATCGCCCCTATCGCGGGTGGCGGGCGGGGACCGAAGCGTACAAGCTCTCGCGGTGCATGCTCCGGGCGCGCTATTACCAGGGGATTCCACCGCGGATCGCGCGCTCGTGGTTCCACATGTACATGGCGACTTACGGTTCGGTCGAAGGGCATGAGAAGAATCCCGATCATCTGGCCCGCAATCCGCGCACGGGCTATCAGGCGATGTTCCGCTATGGGGGGCATCAATCAGCTACGCGCGCGTGGTTGCGCCCGACGCTGATGACCGACAGCCTGGTGCGCAAAGACGTTTTCGGGCAGACGATCGGCAAAGGCTTCGCTCCCGACGTTCACTGCACGGTCGGTGCGCCCAAAGAATCGTTCGTCAAGATCACCAAAGCCGAGGATGGCGGTCCGGAGAAGGAGCGCCTCTGGCGGCCGGCGCGATTGGGGCTGCGCCCCACCTACGAGAGCGAAGCGATGCGCCGGTTCCTCAGAGGCGAATTCGTGAGGAAGCGATGAGGAGCAGTGTGACGGACATCGCTCTGAACCGGCGTCATCGCGCGATCCGCCGCCAGCGAGGATCGCGGCGCCGGGTGGAGAGGAGGGGATATGGCCAACGTCTATAACTGGCAACTCGGGCGCGACATGCTCTATCCCTACGAGGCGCCGAGGCCGAAGCGGCAATTCGCCGCCGTCTTCGATACGAACAAATGCATCGCCTGTCAGACCTGCACCATCGCCTGCAAGAATGCGTGGACTTCGGGACGGGGGCAGGAGTACATGTTCTGGAACAACGTGGAGACCAAGCCCTGGGGCTTTTATCCGCTCGGCTGGGACGTGCGATTGCTCGAGAAGCTCGGCGTGCAAGAGTGGGAGGGCGACGTCTATCGGGGCAAGACGATCTTCGAGGCGGCCCCTCCGGGCGAAGTCGCGCTCGGCATCATGCCCGAGCGAGAGGATTGGTCTTATCCGAACATCGGCGAGGATGAGGTGAGCGCTCCGGTCTCACAGGGGCAATACATTCGCCTCCCGCATCAGCCGTGGATGTTCTACCTGCAGCGCATCTGCAATCACTGCACGTATCCGGCCTGTTTGGCCGGTTGCCCGCGCAAGGCCATCTACAAGCGCCAGGAAGATGGCATCGTGCTCGTGGATCAGATCCGCTGCCGCGGCTATCAAGAGTGCATCCGCGCCTGCCCCTACAAGAAGGTGATGTTCAACGAAGAGGTGGGCAAGACGCAGAAGTGCATCGGCTGCTATCCGAAGGTCGAGCAGGGGCTGCAGCCCGAGTGCGTCGTCAACTGTATCGGCAAGATCCGGCTCATGGGATTCGTGAGCACGCCGGATCGCGCGCGCGAGGATAATCCCATTGACTATCTGGTGCACGTGCGGAAGGTCGCCCTGCCCCTCTATCCGCAGTTCGGGACCGAGCCGAACGTTTATTACATCCCGCCGGTCAACGTCCCGACGAGCTTCACCACGATGCTCTTCGGCCCGCGCGCCGAAGAGGCGGTGAAGACGTATCTGAAGGCGGCGCGCGAGGGCGATCAGACGCTCATCGGGCTCCTGATGCTCTTCGGGAGCACGCCCTTCATCATCCACCGCTTCAAGGTCAAAGATGGATTCGCCTATGGGTACAACGAGCGGGGGGTGGAACTGGTGAAAGTCCCGATCAAGGAGCCCGTCCATGTGCGACCCTTCTACGATGAACATCGGCATGTCTATCGCTTCAGCATCACCTGAGATGAGAGACGCCGAGCACCGGAGCGAGCGGGCGAGGGGCGAGGCCTCGATACGGGGCGGCTTGTATCGGGTCTTCTCGCTGGCCTTTCTCTATCCTTCGCCAGAAGTGGTGAGCCTCTTCCGCGATCCGGAATTGCCCGAGGTGCTCGCTGGATTCGCGACGGCTTCCGCGAGCCTGGAGCTGGCGCTCGTGGAGGAGATGGCGGCGTATCTGCGCTCGGCGGAGTTCCCGAGCGACATCGCGCGACTCGGGAACACTTATCATGCCCTCTTCCATCTGGAAGGGGGCGTGTCGCTCTACGAGGCCACGTATCGAGGCGCGCACGAGTTCCAGTGGGCGGAGATCCTGGCCGATCTCAACGGATTCTATCGCGCGTTCGGGGTGGAGCCGGTGCGCGAACGACCCGATCACCTGAGCGTGGAATTGGAGTTCATGTACGTGCTCGCGCTCAAGGAGATCCGCGCGCGCGATGAAGACGAGCATCTTCGCATCACGCGGGACGCCGAGCGCGCCTTCCTGCGCGATCATCTCGCCGTTTGGGTTCCGGCGTTCGCTCGCGCCATGCGCCGTCGCGCCCGTGAGGTCGGCGTGGACGGAGGGGGATTTTACGGTCACCTGCTCACGTGGTTGGAGCGGTTTCTTGAGAGCGAATGCGCGCGGTGGGGGGTGGCCGCAAGAGCGGAAGCGTCGGCGCCGATGCCGTGCGACGACGCGGATGATGAGGCATTCGCGTGTCCGTGGCACATATCTTGCGGCGACGTGTCCGCCGGGTATCCCCAGGCGTTTCGCCGATGGGAGATCCCGGAAGGAGGGGAGGAGCCATGAGAAGGACGCTCATCATCGTCGGACTCATCGGGCTCGTCGTGAGCCTCTTCCTGGTCGGGTCGTATTACGCGCTCTTTCGCTATCGCACGTTTCCTCCGGCGGCCGATCAGCCCGTGGAGGTGCTCGACGTCCCGTATCTGGAACGGAGCGTCGAATTGAGCGAACGGGGGGCCGAGGATCCGATCTGGCAACAGGTTCCCGGTAAGACGCTCCCGCTCGCGCCTCAAGTGACGGCCATTCCCTGGGGGAAAGCGAGCGTGCCGGAGGTCACCGTCGCGGCCTTTCATAATGGCGAGCGCATCTTCTTCCGCCTTCAGTGGCGGGATCCGACGGAAGATCGCCAACTGGGACGCGATCTGTTCTCGGATGCGTGCGCCATCATGTTGCCCCTGGTGGAGAATCCGCAGCCGAACACGATCATGATGGGATTCTTGGAAGGAGCGAACATCTGGGCGTGGAAGGCCGCGCGAGACGCGCAGGTGTGGAAGGGGGATTCGGCGAGGGTTCAGTCCGAGCATCCCTATGCCGATTACTATTACCCCTTCGAACCGCGTGAAGTTTTTCCGATCGCGACCGAGCCGATTCCTTCGGCCGTCGAGGACCTCGTGGCGCGCGGCGTGGGGACGCTCACCCCCCGCGCGCATCAGCGCGTTCAGGGGCGAGGATTCTGGAAGAAGGGCATGTGGACGGTGATCCTCACGCGCGCGCTGGCCGTCAGCGGAGCGGCTGACGAAGCGGCGCTGCCCATTGGAGGAACGCGCGCGGTCGCCTTCGCCGTATGGGATGGGGCGAAGGGAGATCGCGGAGCGCGCAAGTCCATCACCGGGTGGGTGCGATTGCGGGTGTGGCCGACCGAAGTCCCCGCCGGTGCTTCGGGGCGATGAGGAGGGGGGGATGATGATCCGAACACTGAAACGCGTGGGCACAATCCTTCTCGGAGTCGGGGCGATGCTCTTCCTCGCGTCCGTGGTGCTCGCCTGGTGGCCGGCTCGAGGAGAAGAACGGGCGGTCACCATCGTCGCTCGACGCTTTCATTACACGCCGAACATCGTGCGCGTCCGTCGGGGTGACGTCGTCACCATTCGTCTGGTGAGCGAGGATGTGCATCACGGGTTCTATCTGGACGGCTACGAGGTGCAGACGAGCGCCCTTCCGGGACAGGACGGCGTCGTGCGCTTCGTGGCCAATCGGACGGGGAAATTCGCCTTCCGCTGTTCGGTCACCTGTGGGGCCTTTCATCCGTACATGATCGGGTATCTCAAGGTCGAGCCGGATTATCGGTTCTGGGGAGCGACGGGCGCCGTGCTCGCGCTCTTCGGCGCGGCGTTCATCGCCGTCGGGACGCGTGGCTCGTGATCATGAGGAGGACGCCGCTATGAACCGTTCGCTCGCGGAGCTGTCGCCGCCGGAGGTCTTGAAGGTCGCCATCTGGATCGAGGAGCGAAACGCCCGAATCTACGAGAACTACGCGGAGATGTTCGAATGGTATGAGCCGGACGTCGCGCAGACCTTTCGGGAGATGGCGCGCGAAGAGCGCGAGCATGGTCGTCGCCTGCACGCGATGTACGTGGAACGATATGGGGAAGTGACGTGTGATCTGACTGATGCGGACATTCGGGAGCTGGTTGAGGCGCCCATCTTCGAGGATGGCGAAGCGTTCGTGTATGACCGGGTGCGGCGGCGACAGGCGCTGGAGGTCGGTTTGCTCGCCGAGCGTCGCGCCCGGGCGTTCTACACGGAGTTAGCTGAGCGCATAGAGGAGGCCGCCTTGCGCGCGCTCTTTCGCGAACTGGCGGAGATCGAAGCCGAGCACGAGGCGTTCTTCGTGCGGAAGCTCGCCGGGGATCGCGCCGCGCCCTCGGCCGAGTCATGAGCGGGCTCCAGACGCGGCGTCCCGAATTCGCCGATGGGGAGGTCGGGGATATGCGCGAGGGATATGTCTTGGGACTCATTCCGGAAACGTGGCGCTTTGAGCTGACGCGATTCCCGTGGGTCCGGCGGCTCCTCAAGAGTCGCTGGA
>BEHK01000072.1 GCA_002898775.1 bacterium HR08
GTTCCAGGTCGGCTTGAGCAATTTCTCCGCGGAGTTCGGGCGCGCGGCCGGAGGGACAGTCAATGCCGTGACCAGATCGGGGACGAACGAATTTCACGGGGAGGCGTTCTATTTCCTGCGCGATGATGCCATCATGGCGCGCGAGCCCTTTCAGCCGTTGAAGCCGGAGGAGCGGCGGCAGCAGTTCGGCTTCTCCTTGGGTGGCCCCTTCATCAAGGACAAGCTCTTCTACTTCGGGACCTACGACCAGCAGGTGCGCAACTTCCCGTACTTCGTGACCCCTTCCAGTCCGACGTTCCTGACCTCCCCGTGCACGGCGCCCGGATGCGCGGCCACGATTCAGTTCTTCCAGTCGCTCATGCGCTTCGTCCCGCGGAAGGCGCACAACAACGTGGCCTTCTACAAGGTGGACTGGGTGATCTCGCCCCGACACACCTTCACCGGGCAGTATAACTGGCACCGCTGGCGCTCGCCCAACGGCATTCGCACGGCTCCGATTCAATTCGCGGCGGAATCGGACAACGGCTTCGATGGGGTGAAGACGGATTTCTTGCTGTTCCGTCTCTCCTCGGCGCTGACCAACGCGCTCGCCCATGAAGTTCGCTTCCAGTACGGACGCGATTTCGAGTTCCAGCGCCCCAACGCACCGGGACCGAGCACGACCGTCACCGGAGGGATCAGCTTCGGCATGCCCAACTTCCTCCCGCGACCGGCCTTCCCCGATGAGAAGCGCTTCCAGTGGGTGGACAACATCTCCCTCATTCGCGGGCGGCATAATCTGAAAGCGGGACTCGACATCAATCATGTGCGCGACTTGCAGATCAATCTGTTCCAAGGCGGCGGCGTCTACAGCTACGACGGCTTGAACCAGATCGCTCAAGACTGTCCTAAAGGCGCCATCGGCTGCATCCCCCTGGACGACGGCCCGCGCACGCGACGGCATTACCGCTCCTACGTCCAGGCGTTCGATCTGCGGGGGCTCACGGGCGAACAGGCCGGGCGCGTCTTCTTCACGACGACGGATTACAACTTCTACGTCCAGGATCGGTATCGCGCGCATCCGCATCTGACGCTCGACTTCGGCCTCCGATACGAATTCCAGAAACTGCCGCAGCCGGAGATCGGGAATCCCGCCTTTCCGCAGACCGAGCGATTCAACCAGGACACGAACAATTTCGGGCCGCGCGTAGGGATCGCTTGGGACATCGGCGGTCAGCACACGACCGTGCTGCGCGCCGGCTACGGTCTCTATTACGGTCGAACGAGCAACAGCGCCATCGCCAACGCGCTGACGAACAACGGCAAGATCCTCGCCTCGTTCTTCTTCACACCGACGACACCGGGAGCGCCGCAGTATCCCGATGTCTTCAGCGCACCGCCGGCCGGACCGGGTTCGGCGCCGGATATTCAGTTCTTCTCCTCGGACTACGTGCGACCGCTCGTGCACATGGTCGAGTGGTCCCTGGAGCGTGAGATCGTCCGCGATCTGAGCATCTCGGCCTCGTATCTCTTCAGTCGAGGCCAACGCCTCCCCTCATTCCGCGATCTCAACCTCAATCCACCGCGAGAGCGCATCGTTTTCATCCTGCCGGATGGCACGGTGACGCCGCCGTTCCCCTTCTTCACAGGTCCTCGCCCGGTGGCCGGCGTCGGTCGGATCATCATCAGCGAGAGCGTGGTGAATTCGAGCTACAACGCCTTCGTGCTGCAGGTGACGCAGCGGATGCGACACGGCGTGCAGTTCAATGCCAACCTCACCATCGCCAAGGCGATTGACGATGGGCAGACGTCGCAAACATTCTTCGGCGGGAATCAGCTCTTCAATACCTTCGATCGGCGGAGCGAGCGCGCCCTCTCAAACTTCGACATTCGCAAGCGCTTCGTCACGAGCTTCGTCTGGGAGCCGCGCTGGCAAGGTCTTGGGAGCCCCGCCGCGCGCGCGGTGCTCAACGGTTGGCGCTTCAGCGGTATCCTCACGGCCTCCGATGGCGTGCCCGTCACTGGCGTGATCTCCGGAAGCCTCTCGGCCGCTACCGGCGCGACCGTGACCGCGAGCCCCAATGGCAGCGGCGGCTCCACGCGCGTCCCCTTCCTCGCCCGCAATAGCTTCCGCGGGACGGGCTTCGCCAACGTGGACTTCCGCATCGCGCGCGATATCAAAGTCACCGAAGGGACGCGATTTGAGATCATCTGGGAGGCCTTCAATCTCTTCAATCGCGTCAACTTCACGAGCTTCTCGACCATCCAGTATCGTATCGCTTCCTCCGGCGTGGATCCGGCGGGTGTGCGGCAGGTGCGGCTCGTGAGCGATCCTGGCTTCCTCCAACCGCGCGCCGCGAGCACGACACTGTGGGGACCCCGCGAGTTTCAGCTCGCCATCAAGTTCCATTGGTGAACACGACGGCGTGAAGCCGGGGAAGGGGGCCTCTCCTCATTGGAGGACCTCCTTCCGCTGCACGCCATCCGGCTTGCGCCTCGCAGCCTTCAAATCCTCGGAAGCTTCCGAAATTTCGGATGAGATTTCCAAAAATCTGGAAGCCGCGCATCGGCTTGTCGAGCAGAAATCACTGAATAACAGAGACTTAGCTGAAAAGCGATCTTCGGCACATAACTTGCTTACTTTTAAAGCGGCACGGCTGGTGATCGAAAAACCGAAACCGAGGAGGGGAAGGTATGAGGCTATATCGGAGAAGGACCTGGAAGGTATGGGCATCACTGTGCCTGATCCTTGGGGCAGCTTTTCTGCCCTATATGACGACCCCGATCGCGGCTCAGACGACCACCGGAGGTCTTCGCGGCGTAGTGATGGACGTGACCGGGGCGGTTGTGCCGGGGGCCACCGTCATCGCCAAGAATGCAGCGACTGGGGTTGAACATAAGACTGTCGCCACCAGCGAAGGGATTTACACGATCCCTCGCATTCCGCCGGGCACGTATCACGTCAGGGTGGAAGCTCAAGGCTTCAAGACGGCGGAAGTGACGGGCGTTGAGGTCGGTGTTGGGAAAGATACGGTCGTGGATTTTCGCCTGGAGCCCGGGGCGATCACCGAGGTCGTGACGGTGACCGGTGGTGGTGAGGTGCTCATCGAGAAAGACACGGCGCAGATCTCGGCCACGATTCAATCGCGGAAAATCCAGGACCTCCCGATCAACGTAGCCGGCGGAGGCTTGGACCGGGTCGTACTCCTGCTCCCTGGCGTCCGGACGGGCTTTGGGAATGTCAACGCCAACGGCGTGACGCTCTCGGTCAACGGCAACCGGGCGCGCTCGAACAACTTCACGATTGACGGTGTGGACAATAACGATCTTTCCATTGGCGGGCCCAACTACTTCGTCCAGAATCGCGATCTCGTACAAGAGTACCAGGTCATCACCAACAACTTCTCGGCCGAGTACGGGCGGAACCAGGGCGCCATCGTCAACATCGTCAGCAAGTCGGGGACGAATGAGTTCCATGGGACGCTGGCGTGGTATCACCGCGACCGCAAGCTCTTCGACTCGTTGACGAACCTGGAGAAGCGCGCTGGGCAGAAGGATCCGCTCCCCGATCTGGTCAACGTGTTCGACTACACCATCGGCGGGCCGATCGTGAGGAACAAGGTCTTCTTCTTCCACGCGGGCCATTTCATTCGGAATCCGCAAATCGCCGACTTGCGCACGACCGCGCTGGCGCCAACGCCCGAGGGGATTCAGATGTTGAAGAGCGCGTTCCCAAATAATCCGGCGGTCCAGTACTATGCCGATTACTCGGCCTTCGCCCTGCCGATTGGCAATCCCACGATCCGTCCGGATGTCCCAGCCTCGACGATCACCATTGGGAATCTGAAAGTCCCGGTGGCCGCCGTGCGGCGCACGGTGCCGCTCTCGAACCGACTGGATGAGTTCAATGTGCGCGGCGATGTGCATCCGGGCGATCGGGATCGCATCTGGGGTCGGTACTTCATCCAGGACCGGCCGGGGAAAGACTTCCTGGTGGACGTCCGCGGGTGGACGGGCGACATCCCCTTCCGGACGCAGCAAGCCGGCGGCGGGTGGACGCGAAACATCTCGACCCGCTCGGTCAATGAGTTTCGCTTCAACTTCTCACGGCTGTTTGTGATCTTCGGGGGTGGCGGCAGCGGTGGCAAAGGGAACATCCCGCATCCGGATCAGATTGACAAGGCGCTCGCGTTCCTCAACATCACCTTCCGCGCCGACAACGGTGCTCCGCTTCTGACCGTCGGCCCGGCGACGAACCTGCCGCAGGGGCACACGGTCGAATCGTTCCAGTTCAATGACAACTTCACGCTCACGGTCGGGCGCCACCAGATGAAGATGGGGATTGACATCCGCCGATTGCGCAACTTGGTGCCCTTCCTGCCCAACGTCAACGGATCGTTCACCTTCTCGACGGCGCAGCGACTGGCCGATAACACGCCTAACTTCCTGACGGTGGCGCTTGGTCCGGCGACGCTCAAGTATCACGAGACGGATCAATTCTACTACTTCCAGGATGACTGGCGGATTCGCCCCAACCTCACGCTCAATCTCGGGATCCGATATGAGAACACGGGGCAGCCGATGAATCTCCTCAATGAGATCACCGTCGCGCGGGAGCGCGATCCGCAGCGCGCCTTCTGGCGTCAGGACCTGCCGCTGGAGGCCCGCGTCGTTCCCCGTGTTCCGACGGACAACAACAACTGGGCGCCGCGCTTTGGCTTCGTCTACACGCCGCGCTGGGGGCGATGGCTCTTCGGCGAGGACAAGACGGTCATTCGTGGCGGCTATGGGATCGCGTACGATCCGGCGTTCTACAACCTGATGCTCAACATCTCGACTTCGTCGCCACTCGTCTTCCTGACGAGCGTGGCGAACTTCCCCGTTCCCGATCCCGTGCCGACCGGAGATAAGGTGCGCGATGCCGCCGTGCGCGCTGGGGTGATTCGCTTCAACACCTTTGACCCGCGCTTCTTCGCGCGCACGGTCCCGGCCTTGGACTTCCGCCAGCCGTACGTCCAGCAGTGGTCGCTCGGGCTGCAGCGCGAGCTGTTCCGCGAGAACGTGCTGGAAATCCGCTATGTCGGCAATCACCAGGTCGGGCAGTTCCAGACGGTCAACTTCAATCCGTTCATCGGGAATCTGGTTCGCGGGTTCGGAGGGGTTCGGTATGTGGATCCGGCAGATAATCAAGTGAAGACGCTCACCTTCCCCGGGTTCCCGCAGCTCTTGCCGCGCGGGGTCACGCCGCTCACGTGCACGGACAACCCGGCGACGGCGGACAATGAGGCTCTCTGCGATGGACGGTTGTTCCCCTCCGGTGTCGCGCGCGTGCGCATCAATGGCGCATCGGCCAGCTACAATGGGTTGCAGATGCGGTTCGATGGTCGCCTCCGGCAGCAATTGACCTACCTGATCAGCTACACCTGGAGCCACACGATTGACAACTCCAGTGAAGTCTTCAACTTCGACACGGGGAACTCCGTCACGGTGGCTCAGAATCCGCTCAACATCACGCGCGCCGAACGCGGGAACTCCGGATTCGATGCGCGCCATCTGTTCGCCGCCTCCTGGATCTGGGATCTGCCGTTCCGGCGCGACCAGCGAGGCTTCCTCGGACGGCTCATCGGCGGCTGGCAGTTCAACGGCATCGTGCGGATTCAGAGCGGCCAGTGGTTCACGCCGGTGCAGCAGCAGCTCATCAATCCTTATGAGGATCAGCCCTTCGTCCAATCGTTCATCGGACGATCCCATTTGCGCCCGTTCAACGGGAATCCGGCGGCTCCCATTGATCGGGTCGGCATCACCGATGTGGATGCCTGCGTCTTCTACCGCCTGGCGATCTGCGGGACAAGCGGTGGCGTTCCCATCCTCCGGTCCAGCCCCACGGGCTTCTGGCTGCTGAACGACCTCAATCAAGGGAAGTTCACACCGGTCACGCCCAATGATGTGCGGGTGATCGTCAACGGACCGGGAGCGGCTCAGCGGTTCGGGACGCCCTTCGGGACGCTCGGACGGAACGTCTTCCAAGGCGACCGATTCGAGGGCGTGGACTTGAGCCTCTTCAAGACCACGCGGATCACCGAGCGCGTCTCGATCCAATACCGGCTGAACCTCTTCAACGCGTTCAACCACCCCACCTTCGGTATCCCCAACAGCATCTTCGTGGAGCAAGCCGGACGCACCTACTTCAACTTCCAGGAGAACGACGGCGGTCGCCGGACGATCGAGATGGCGCTGAAGCTCATCTTCTGATCGCGGGCGCATCAGCAAGGGGCGGGGGAGCCCCGCCCCTTGGCACGAGCCGAGGTCTCCTCGGCTCGTGCGCTTTTCGGGAGAGCCTTCCAAGGAGCGGATCAGAATCCGGCGATGACTTCGTGGGTGATGGCGATCAACTGTTCAGCCGCCAATCGCGACAGATCCACCCACGGCGGGGGATAGATGCCCACCAGCAGCACCATCACGGCCGCTACCACAAGCGCCGTGCGCATGAGCGGCGTCAGGGCCAGCGGCGTGGGCTCTGTGACCGGCCCCATGAACATCGCCTTGATGAAGCGAGCGTAATAATAGAGCGAGACGGCCGTGTTGATCACGGCGATGACGGCCAACGCAGCGAGCCACCGATTCCCCGTCTCGATGAGCCCGGCGAAGAGGAAATACTTGCCCAAGAATCCGGCCGTTGGCGGAATCCCCGCCAGACTGATGAGGAAGATCGTCATGAGGACGGCCATCACGGGATTCGTGTGAATGAGGCCGTTGAAATCCTCCACGCGGTCTCCCGGGATGCTCTCGCGTCGTAAGGCGATGATCACCCCCCAGGCGCCGAGGTTCATGAAGACGTAGACGAAGAGGTAGATGACGAGGCCGATGTATCCGGTCTGATTCCCGGCGACGAGCCCCAGGAGCAAGAATCCCGCGTGCGAGATCGAAGAATAGGCCATGAGGCGTTTGGCGTTCGCCTGCGTGATAGCCGCCAGATTCCCCCACGTCATGGTCAGGGCCGAGATGGCGCCGATCACGGCCATCCATCCCAGGTTCTCCAACGACGTCGTGCCGCGCAGGGCGGGCAGCCCGTAGACGAAGATGCGAGCGAAGATCGCAAAGGCCGCGGCCTTGGATCCGACGGACATGAACGCCGTCACCGAGCTGGGCGCGCCTTCGTACGCGTCCGGCGCCCACATATGGAAGGGTACGGCCGCGACTTTGAAGAAGAGGCCCGCGACGATGAAGACCATCGCCAGAATGGCCAGGAAGCCGGGCGTCTGCTCAGCCGCGAGCGCTGCGGCGATCTTCCGCAGATTCGTCTCCCCGGTGACGCCGTAGAGCAGCGAGATGCCGTAGAGGAAGATGCCCGAGGAGAAGATCCCGAGCAGAAAATATTTCAGCGCGCCCTCGTTCGACTTCCGATCCCCTTTGAAATAGGCCACGAGCACATAGATGGACAACGCCGCCAGCTCGAAGCTGATGAAGATGGCGAGCAGATCCAGGCCCGAGGCCATGAACATCATGCCGACGGTCGCGAAGAGCATGAGCGCATAATACTCCCCCCGTTGCTCCCGCTCGATGTCAAGGAACTTGACCGAGAGGGCGATGGCCAGAGCCGCCGTCAGGAGGAAGATCACCTTGAACACGATGGCGAACGAGTCCACGATATACATTTCATAGAAGCCGATGGCCTCATGCCCGCGCAGATTGAGATAGGTCTGGGCGAGTGCGACCGCACTGGCGCCGACGCCGCCCAGGGCCACATAGGCCGCCCATCGGCGCTCCGTCGCCCGCCACCCGATGTCCAGGACGAGCAGCACGCAGGCGAAGACCGCGAGCACGATCTCCGGCATCAGGAACATCACGGCCTGATCCACCAACCATCGCCAATCGAGTCCTTGGAAAAGAAGCCCCATCATCGCCCCCCTCCGCGACCGTCAGCCGCCTGCGCGCGCGTCGGGAGCAACCCGCTCCGCTCGGCTCGCTCCAAGAGCCTCTGGGAGTATCCCGGTCGGACCTGTTCCACCACCATGGCCACCGGCTTCTCAAAATAGCTCAAGAACGGCTTGGGATAGATGCCGATCCAAAAGGCCAGGATCACCAGAGGCAGGAAATACGCCCACTCACGAGGATAGAGATCGGGCAGGTGCCGATTGTCCTCCTTCACTTCGCCGTACATCGTGCGTTGATAGAGCCAGAGCATATACCCAGCCCCGAGCACGATGCCCGTCGCGGCGAAGGCCGCCCAGAGCCGATTCTCCTCGAAGACGCCGCGCAAGATGAGGAATTCACCGATGAAGCCGTTGAGCATGGGCAAGCCGATCGAAGACATCGTCATGATCATGAAGACGGCGGCGAAGCCCGGCATGACGTGGCTCAGGCCCCGATAATCGTTGATCAGGCGCGTGTGATGTCGCTCGTAGACGACGCCGACGATCAAAAAGAGGGCGCTCGTCGAAATGCCGTGATTGATCATCTGCAGGACGGCGCCGTTGAGACTGCTCGGATTGAAGGCGAAGATGCCGAGCATGATCATCCCCATGTGGCTGATCGAGGAATAAGCGACCAGCCGTTTCCAATCCCGCTGCGCCATGGCCACGAGCGCGCCGTAGACGATCCCCATGATGGCGAGAAACGCCATCACCTGCACGACGCGCGGATCGCGGCTGGCATCGGGCAGGATCGGGAGGTTGAAGCGGACGAATCCATAGGTCCCGAGCTTGAGCAGGATGCCGGCCAGGATGACCGAGCCCGCCGTCGGCGCCTCCGTATGGGCATCGGGGAGCCACGTGTGGAAGGGGAACATCGGGACCTTGATGGCGAAGCTCAAGAAGAAGCCGGCGAAGAGCCACAATTGCAGCGAGAGCGGGATGATGGGCGCACCGCCCAGCCGCGCCGTCCCCAACGCCTGCATCGCCATGATGTTGAATGTCCCCTTGCCCTGCATGCCGAGCTGCACGGCCGATGCGATCATGCGATACATCGGCTCGTTCTCGCCCGAGATGAAGCGCGCCGCCTGAAGGACAGCCTGTTGCACTTCGGGTTGCTTCAGATAGTCGGGGAAGATGAAGTAGAGCTTCAAGATCGCCAGCAGCATCACGACCGAGCCGAAGAGCGTGTAGATGAAGAACTTGATCGCCGCATAGAGCCGATTCTCGCTCCCCCACACCCCGATCAGGAAGTACATCGGCACGAGCATCACTTCCCAGAAGACGTAGAAGAGGAACATGTCCATCGAGACGAAGACGCCGAGGATGCCCGTTTGCAAAAGCAGCAGGACGACGTAGTACTCCTTCACCCGCTCCTGAATGAAGCCCCAGGAGCACGCGACGGCGATCACGCCGATCAAGGTCGTCAGCAGCACCAGCACGACCGAGATGCCGTCCACGCCCAACTGGTATCGCGCGCCGATCTGCGGGATCCACTCCACGTCCTCGATGAATTGAATGCCCCCCAATCGGCGATCGTAGGTGAGCAACCACAGGGATGGCAGGAAGCTCAGGATCGCCCACACATTGGCGAAAATGCGGATCGCCTGCTTCCGCTCCCGATGGAAGAAGAAGATCAGGATGAGCGCGCCCAGAACCGGGAGCCATGTGATGATCGAGAGCAGGTGATACTCGGCGAGACGTTCCGGCGACATACCCTCCCCCCTACCAGGACAGGATCAGATACAGAGCGGTGAGCAGAAAGAGCCCCGTCGTGATGACCAGCGCATAGTTTTGCGCGAATCCCGTTTGCGCCATACGGAAGATGGTCGAGAAGAGCTTCGTCATCGCGCCGATGGCGTTCACCAGGAAATCCACGACGTAGAGATCGAACCATCCGGAGACCTTGCTCCAGAAGACGGTCATCCACGCCGAACCGTTGACGCCGCCGTCCACGCCGCGCGCGTCCACGCGCCAGGAGAGCCGACTCAATCTGAGCACGAGCCCGCGGACGAAGACGCCCTCATAGAACTCATCCACCCAATATTTGTTCGCGCTCGCGAGGTAGAGCGGGCGGATGGCGCGCACGATGGCCTCCAGGCGATCGCGCCGCCGGAGATAGAGGATCGCGCACCCGTACATGATCCCGGCCGCCAGGGCGATCGAGGCGAGCATGAGGACGTATTCGAGCGCCGAATGCGCCCCCGCCGCCGCCCCGACGTCCGCCACAGGAGCCTCCCCGCGCCCCACCATCGGCACTGCTTCCGCGCGATGCCAGATCACCGGCTCCAACCACTTTTCGAACCGATTCGTTCCACCGAGCGACTCCGGCCATCCGATGAAGCCACTGACGGTCGCCCCCGCAGCCAGGACGATGAGGGGGATCGTCATGACGCGCGGCGATTCCCGCACCTCGTGACCGGGATGCGCCCCATGCTCGTGCGAAGCTCCACCACCACCGGCGACGATGAAGCGCGGTTCGCCCCAGAACGTCAGGGCGACGAGCCGCGTCATGTAAAACGCCGTCATGCCCGCTCCAAGAAATCCCAGCAGCCACAACCATCGCCCGCCTGGGATGACCTCGGTCGAGAATGTCCGCCACAGAATCTCATCCTTGCTGAAGAATCCGGAGAAGAGCGGGATCCCGCAAATGGCCAGCCATCCGGCCAAAAAAGTTCGATAGGTGATCGGCATGAAGCGAGCCAATCCGCCCATGCGCCGCATGTCCATCTCGTGATGTAAAGCGATGATGACCGACCCCGCTCCCAGGAACATCAGCGCCTTGAAGAAGGCATGCGTGTAGAGGTGAAAGATACCGGCCGCGAAGGCGCCGACACCGCAGGCGAGGAACATGTACCCGAGCTGCGAGATCGTCGAATAGGCCAGCACCTTCTTGATGTCCGTCTGCGTGAACCCCATCGAGGCCGCCCAGACGGCCGTCGCTGCGCCCACCAGCGCGATCACGAACATCATCGTCGGCGACTTCTGGAAGATCACGTTCGCGCGCGTGACCATATAGACGCCCGCGGTCACCATCGTCGCCGCATGGATGAGCGCCGAGACGGGCGTCGGCCCCGCCATCGCATCCGGCAACCAGACGTAGAGCGGAATCTGCGCGCTCTTGCCCGTCGCCCCGATGAAGAGTCCGAGCGCGATCCAGGAGGCCAGGCCCCACATCCCGAACGCCTCCTGGGGCAGATAGGCATCGTTCTTGGCCAACTCCATCACCTCGGTGAACTGCAGCGTCCCAAAGAGCGAGAAGATCGCGAACATCGCCAACAAGAACCCGAAATCCCCCACCCGATTCACAATGAACGCCTTCTTGCTCGCATAGGCCGCATAGTTCCAGTGGAAGTAGTAGCCGATGAGCAGATACGAGCAGAGCCCCACGCCCTCCCACCCGACGAACATCATCAGGAAGTTCGAGCTCATCACGAGCACGAGCATCATGAACATGAACAGGTTCATCTGCGCGAAGAAGCGATAGAACCCGCCATCGCCGCGCATGTATCCGATCGAGAAGACGTGAATCCAAAAGCCCACGAACGTGACGACGAGGATCATCACGGCCGAGAGCTGATCGAGCTGGTACGACCACTCGATGCGCAGCGGGACGGTCGTGCCCGCTTCCGGTCCCCAGTTCAACCGCGCCTCGCCCCCGAGCACCCATGTGAACGAATGCGGAAACCCTCCGGCCTCGCGGGAGAGATACGGCCGCCCGTGCGTCGGCCAATATGAGGTCGCGAATTCGTAGACCGCTCCGATCGAGATCACCAGCGAGAGAAAGACCGAACCGCACGCGATCCACGCGATCGTCCTCTCCGAGAGCTTCAATGTCCGACCGAAGATGCCGAGGAACAGAGCGCTGAGAAACGGAAGCGCCGGGATGAGCCAGATCAATTCTAGCATGGCGATTCCCTCACCTCCTGGAGAGCCTCCCAATATGTCGCCCCCTTCATCGCCATCCCGCCCTCTTCAGCACCTCGGCCAATTCCCGCATGCTCCCGCAACGCCATCTCCACCCGCTGCACCGCCGGCGCCAACGCCGTCCGCCGATCCCAAATCACCACCCCCACCAACGCGAAGATCCTCGCAAACGTCACCCCCCATAACAGAAACTCCCGCAGCTCCGTAATACGCGGCTCCGACTGAGTCTCCACATCCTGAATCCGCTGCTCCAACCGTTTTTGCCCTTCCTCCACGCGAATCAATCGCTCGACAATCTCCCGTCCGGTGATCGTCACCCCCTGCCCTTGCGCATGCGCGGTTTCCCCACGACCGTCACCCTCCAAGCAACAGCGCGCGGCGTCTCCGCCCGAATGTCACCATTTCAGGAGATTGATCTCGTCAATGGCCACCGTCTGGCGATTGCGATAGAGCGCGATGAGGATCCCCAGGCCGATGACGGCCTCGGCCGCCGCCACGACGATGAT
>BEHK01000073.1 GCA_002898775.1 bacterium HR08
GGTGAATCGGAATCTGCCGGACATCTTCGGGATCACGAGCGATTGGGGGAAGGGGATTTTCGGCTTCTTCGCCGTCTTGCTCTTTTACCTGGTCTCCGGTTTCGGCATTCACAAGTTGGTGACGCGTTCGCCGCTCAATCGCAAGATCTATGAGCGGACGAGCCTCATTCAGTACCTGGTCTTCCAATTCTTCGCCATCACGATTCTGGTCGGCCTTCCGGCGAAGATCCTGCTGCGGCTTCTGTTCCGCATCAAGTATGTGTGGATCACGCCGTGGTTCAACATTTGAGGGAGAAGGGGAGGCATGGAGAGGGAGGTCGTCGAGCTGGAGAATCAGGCGGGCGTCGAGGAGCCGGATCCGATCACGAGCCGCTCGATGAGCGGCCCCTTGTTGATCGCCTCGCTGGCGCTCATCGGTACGCTCATCTGGGCGCTCTACGACGAGGTGTACGGGCGGCGCCCATGGAAGGCGATGCAGCGGGAGTTCGTGGAGCGCTATACGGCCTATTTGAAGCGGATCAAGCCGCGACAGGCGGCGACCGAAGCCGCGCTCAAGCAATCGCCCGAATACAAGAAGCTCGAGCAGGACTTGATGGCGGCCCGACAGGCCGTCGCCCCGCGCGTGCGGGAGATCGATCGCGAATTGGCGGAGATCGAGCGGCAGTTGGAGGCCATTCGACCGGTCTTCCAGGATGCGCGCGCCAAGATCGGGGCCTTGACCTACGAGTGGGAGGTGGCGACGAGCGAGCGCGCCAAGGCGCGAAAGATGCGCCAGATCGAAGAGGCCAAACGCGGCCCCTTCCGCGTGCGTCTGATCGCCGCCAATGGGGAGGGGACGAACCAGGAGTGGCGCTTGACCTTCGACGAGTTGCAGCGCCGATTCCTGGGCCTGCAGGAACGTAAGGCGCAATTGGTCTCCGAGCGGGCGCGATTGCTGGAGCCCGTCGCGGAGATCGAGAAGAAGATGAACCAGTACCTGCAGGACCATCTCGTCGGGCTCGATCAGAAGCAGATTGACGGCCTGCTCCGCAAGATGGAGACGTTCAAGATCGAACTGAAACAGATCCACGTCGCCGATGGAGACCTCGTGGATCGCTGTATCTCCTGCCACGTGGGGATTCTGGAGCCGTTGCCGTTGACCGAGCAGATCATGGGGCGGAAGGCCTTCGTCAGCCATCCGAATCCCCGGCTGTTGCGGATTCACAATCCTGAGCGGTTCGGCTGCTCGCCCTGTCACGGCGGGAATGGGCGCGCCACCACGAGCGTCGTCAAGGCGCATGGGTTGAATAAGCATTGGCTGTGGCCGCTCTATCAGCCGGAGAATTACGAGGCCGGTTGCGTGCAATGCCATTTCCGCGATCGCGTCCTGGAGGGAGCGGAGGTCTTCAATCTCGGGCGCGATCTCTACGAGCTGAAGGGATGCGTCGGCTGCCATCGCTATGAGGGGTATGATCGGGAGACCGATGCCTTGGCCGAGGTCCGAAAGACGATCCGGCAGTTGAACGTGGAGCGCGCGGAGAACGAGCGCGAGATTCGGCGCACGCTGCGCGCGGCCGATCAAGCGACCGATGACCGCGAGGCGCGCCGACTCTACGCCCTGGCCGAGAGCCTGCGCGTCAAGAACAGTCAGATCGCCGATCGGCTGGAGCAGTTGGAGCTGCAAGCCAAGTATCTCATGCAGGATCAGAAGAAGGTCGGGCCGAATCTGAAGGAGATCCGCATGAAGTTGCGCAAGGAGTGGATCCCCGTCTGGATCGAGAATCCGCACGCCTTCCGTCCGACGACGAAGATGCCGCGATTCCGATTGACGAAGGAGGAGGTCCAGGCGATCTCCGCCTATCTCTGGCAAACGGCCTTGCGCGATCCCGTGCCCGCGCAACCTCCGGGCGATCCGATTCGAGGCCGCGAGTTGTTCGAGACGCGCGGATGCTTGGCCTGTCATGCCATTGGTGAAGGGGCGCAGGCCATCGGCGGGACATTCGCCGCGAATCTCTCGCGCGTCGGGGAGAAGGTCAACTACGATTACCTCGTGCGCTGGATTCATAATCCGCGCGAGCGCGCGCGCCCCTACTGCCCGAACGAGCGTCGGGACATCGGGCCGGAGGATTATGCGAAGAAGGGCCTACCTTTCCGCTTCGATCTCAATCACTCGAAGTGTCCCAGCTGCGGCTCCGAGATGCAAGTGCAGCAGATGACCGTCATGCCGAGCCTGCGCTTGTCCTGGCAGGAAGCGCGCGATATCGCCAGCTTCCTGATGACGCAGCGACGTTCGGGCGTCTCCTATCCGCCGGCCCCCTTCATGGATGATCCGAAGCTGAAGGCGCGTGGGGCGCAACTCATCCGCCGCTATGGATGCGCCGGATGCCACGAGATCAGCGGGTTCGAGGAAGAGCCGAAGATCGGGACGGAGCTGACGCGCGAAGGGAGCAAGCCGTTGGAGCAACTGGACTTCGGGCTCCTGGCCCGCGAGGCGAAGCGCCAAGGGTGGTATAATCACAAGGGCTTCATCGAGCATAAGCTGCGGCAGCCCGATATCTACGATCGCGGCAAGCTGAAGGCTCCCGAGGATCGGCTCCGCATGCCGAATCCGAATCTCACCGAGGAGGAGATTCGAGCGCTGACGACTTTCCTGCTCGGGAGCGTCAACGCCACGCTGCCGCCGAGTTACTACTACACGCCCGCTGATCAGCGGAAGGATATTCAGGAGGGGTGGTGGATCATCAAGAAGTACAACTGCATGGGCTGCCATACGATCCTGCCGGGACAGCGCTCGGTCCTGAGCACACTGCCTCGGTATCAGGATCCGGATTGGAAGGACCAGTTGCCGCCGAGCTTGATCGGCGAGGGGGCGCGCGTGCGCCCCGATTGGTTGGCGCGATTCCTGGAGAATCCGGCGCTCAGCGAGACGAACCTGGAACGCAACGGCGTGCGCGAGTACCTGAAGGTTCGGATGCCGACCTTCTTCTTCTCGCCCAACGAGATTCGTATTCTCGTGCGGTTCTTCGAGGCGCTGTCGGCGCAGGCGCAGCCGTATATCGAGCCGAAGCTCGAGCCGATCACGGAGACCGAGCGCGCCCTGGCGCGACAGCTCTTCACTTCGCCCGCGGCTCCGTGCTTGCGCTGCCACATGACCGGAGATCCCGCGCACGATCAACGGGCGACGGCGCCGAATTTCCTGATCGCGCGCGAGCGCTTGAAGCCCGGATGGACGGCGCGCTGGATGATTGATCCTCAAGCCATCAGTCCGGGCACGGCCATGCCCTCGGGGCTCTTCCGTCGCGAGGGGGATCGCTGGGTCTTCGCCGGGCCCTTGCCGGAAGCGTTCCGGACCTATCCGGGGGATCATGTGGATCTGCTGGTGCGCTACATGTTCCAGCTGACGGCTGAGGAACAACGGCGCCTGTTGGCGGCCACGCGGCTGACGGCGCGCGCCCGTCCACCCAGCGTGAGCATGGCCTCCGACCGCTCGCGAGGCCGAAAGGGAGGAACGTGAGTGATCTCATGACAGGAGGAGAGTGCCATGAAGACCTGGAGACGCTCAGCTCTCGCCGTGATCCTCGTTCTCGCCGCACTGAGCCTGCAGTGCGGGAAGAAGGAAGAAGTGAGCGAAGCGCCCAAAGAAGAAGCGGCGCCTACGACGACCTATCAGCCGACCGGCGACGAAGGCGCGATCGCCGGCGTTGTGAACTTCACGGGACAGCCGCCCCAGCGACGCCGCATCCAAATGGATGCCGATCCGGTCTGCGCGCAGAAGAATCCCAACGCGCTCTCGGAGGAGGTCATCGTCAATAACGGGAAGTTGCAGAACGTCTTCGTCTACGTCAAGAGCGGATTGGAGAAGTACTCCTTCGCCGTGCCTGCGGAGGAAGTCGTGCTCGACCAGAACGGGTGCATGTATCGTCCGCACGTGCTGGGCGTCATGGCCAATCAGAATGTGAAGATCATCACGAGCGATCCGACCAATCACAATATCCATCCGACGCCGAAGAACAATCCCGAGTGGAATGTGAACCAACCACCGGGATCGGATCCGATTATTCGCTCCTTCCCGCGCCCGGAGGTGATGATCCCGGTCAAGTGCAATCAGCATCCGTGGATGCGGGCCTACATCGGCGTCCTGCGCCATCCGTTCCATGCCGTGAGCAAGGAGGATGGGAGCTTTGAGATCAAGGGCCTGCCGCCGGGCGAATACGAGATCGAAGCCTGGCACGAGCGCTATGGGGCGCAAGTGGCGAAGGTGACCGTGGGACCCAAAGAGACGAAGCAGATTGAGTTCACTTACGCGGCGGGGCAAGCCTATCGTCCGGGGTCGCTGCGCCTGATGCCGGCGCTCGTATTGCCCTGCTGCGAGAAAGGGATGGGGCACGCGAGCCTCTCAAAGCGGTGAGGGAAGAGGCGGAGCGCTTCGACCTCATCAAGCGGGAGGATTGAGCGAGCTCCTCCCGCGAGATGTTTTCTCTTTTGTTGAGGGTCGCCTCATGATGGGAGGGCGCGCGGTTCATCGGCTCGCTCTGGCGACGGTGGGAGCGACGTTTCTGCTCATCGTCCTCGGCGCCCTGGTGACGAGCAACGAGGCGGGGGATTCCGTGCCGGATTGGCCGACGGCATTCGGACGATGGCTTCCCCTGGAGCAGATCGTCGGGAACGTCGTCTATGAATACACGCATCGCGTCGTGGCGGCGACGGTGGCGCTGATGACGCTCTCGCTGAACGTAATGTTGTGGCGCGTGAAAGAGCGATCATGGGTTCGGGGGCTGGGACTCATGGCCCTATTGGCTGTCCTCGGGCAGGCGTTGCTCGGCGGCGCGCGCGTCCTCTTTCTGGAGCATCGGTTCGCGCTGGCCTTAACGCACGCCTTCATGGCGCAGTTCTTCTTCGGCCTCATGGTGAGCGTCGCTGTAGTCACCTCACCGGGATGGCGGCGATTGGGGGCTCGCGAACGAGCGGTTCATCTGCCGGCTTATCTCCCGAAGCTGTGCGGCGCGGCGGTTCTCGGGCTGTTCGTTCAGCTCCTTCTGGGAGCGGGATTTCGCCATCGCGGGTTGGGAATTCTCCCGCACATCCTCGGAGCCGTCGTCGTGAGTGGCGTGATTCTCGGCCTCATCGGGACCGTGCGAAGGGCGGCGCGGGCGCCCGAAGCCCCGAGTGAGCTTCGAGCACTCGCCCGTCTGGCGCTCTGGGCTGCGGGACTTCTCGCTGCGCAAATCGCTTTAGGACTCGCGGCCTATTTCGCGCGTCGCGCTTCGCGGTTCGATCCGCAGCCGCTTGAGCCCATGATCTCGCTCACTGTCGCGCACGTGGCGGGTGGGGCCGCGCTTCTGGCCATTGTCCTCGTCCTCACGTGGTGGGCGTTTGAGCTGAGCGAACGGGCGCCTGCGGAGGTCGCGCCTCGACCGACAAGCCAGAGAGCCTTCTGATGCGTGCGCGTGGGATCCCGCTTCGGAGCATTCGCGAGACGTTGGGGCGACATCGCCGGCTGGCCACAGTCTGGGCGTACGTCGAGCTGACCAAGCCCGATATTACGCTGCTTGTCGTCATCGCGGCGGCGGCGGCCTTCTGGCTCGGATCGGGTCATCCGGTGGATCGTCTCGGTTTGCGACATGTGCTCGTGGGGGTCACCGCGCTCTCGGCGGGCATCGCGGCGATGAATCACTATCTGGAGCGAGAGCGGGACGGGCGGATGCGTCGGACGAGCCGGCGCCCCCTGCCGAGCGGTCGGCTGCGACCGCGTCAGGCGTTGATCTTCGGTTTGGGGCTCTCGATCCTCGCCGAAGTGCATCTCTTTTTCTTCCTCAACCCACTGACGGCGCTCTTGGGCGCCTTGGCTTTCGTGAGCTACCTCTTCATCTATACCCCCCTGAAGACGCGGACGACGCTCTGCACGACGATCGGCGCCATTCCGGGGGCGATGCCCGCCCTGATGGGGTGGACGGCCGCGCGCGGCGAGATCACGGTGGAAGGGTGGGTGCTGTTTGCGATCCTCTTCCTCTGGCAATTCCCGCACTTCTTCGCCATCGCGTGGATGTACCGCGAGGACTACGCGCGCGGGGGGATTCGGATGCTGCCCGTTGTGGATCCCGACGGTCGGCGGACGGGGCGGCAGATCGTGCTCTACACGCTCTTGCTCGTGGGGGTCAGCCTTCTTCCTCCGGTGCTCAAACTCTCAGGACCAGTGTATCTGATCGGAGCGATCCTTCTCGGGGGATATTTCCTCTGGCACAGCCTTCGCGCCGCCCGCACACGCGCGCGGGGACATGCCCGTCAAGTTCTCAAGGCTTCGATCGTTTATCTGCCGCTGCTGCTGGGTCTCCTGTGCTTCGATCTCCCAGCTCTCCCCTGAGAGCGGGCTCTCGCCACCCTTCTCCGCGCGGTTCCACACCGTGACGGCGAGCCAGAAGACGAGGCCGAGGATCGCGACCGGAGGGATCAGCAGGGCGAGGATGGCCGTATTCAAGACCCTCGCGATCTCGCCCAGGCGCGATGATCCGGCGACGGCCGTTCGACACATGGCGCACTGAGCGAGGACAGGGAAGAGCCCTCCCATAGGTCCGAGGATGAGCCCCAGCAGCGCACCGATGCCGAGTCGCCTCGCCATATCTCGCCTATCGAACGGCCAGTCGGAATGCGCGCACGCCGTCCGGGAAGAAGACAGCGAGCAGCGTGATACAGAGCACCATCGCGGGGATGAGCGTGACGACGAGACTCAGGCGCTCGAACCGCAGATGCATGAAGTGCGCCATGATGAGGGCGGCTTTGACAATGGAGAGGCCCATCAACAGAAAGAGCATCAATCCGACCGGCAGGTGAAAGTACGCCAACGTGACCTCGATGGCTGTGAGGGTGAGCAGCCACACCCACGTCAGGTAGTAGAGCTTTGGCCCCGTCTCCACGTGTCCGGCGTGCGCATGCGTCGTCCCCATAGCGCCCTCCTTCCTCACGGCATCTTCACCGAGAGCAGATAGACGAGCGGAAAGATGAACATCCAGACGAGATCCACGAAATGCCAGTAGAGGCCGCTGATCTCAACGTCCTCGTGGGTGAAACGCCCGCGGGAGACACCGAGCGCGATGACGCTCAGATAGATCACGCCGCTGGCGACGTGCAGCATGTGCAAGCCCGTGAGCGTGAAGAACGAAGCTCCGAACAGCGGCACTCCCCAAGGATTCTCCCACATTCGGACGCCTTCGGCGATGAGCCCGGCCCATTCTCTGGCGTGCAGGAGGATGAAGAGAATCCCCCCGAGCATCGTCAGCAGGATGAACCGAACAGTACGGGAGCGATCGCCAAGACTCGACGCGCGCACAGCCAGTGCCATCGTCAGGCTGCTGGAGAGCAAGCAGAAGGTCATCAGCGTCGCCATGACGATCGTGGGCCAGAATTCGAAGGGCATGGGCCAGCGCTCGCTCGCGATCCGCACGTAGCTGTAGCCGACCAGAAGCCCGGAGAAGGTCAGCGAGTCCGAGACGATGAAGAGCCACATGCCGAGCTTCTTCGAGCCCACGGCGAAGGGGGAGACACCGCCCTCCCACTCGGCGAATCGGAGTCGTTCGATGTGCTCGGCCATCGGCATCACCTCCAGAGGAAGAGCAGGATGAAGAGATACACCCACAGCCCGTCCATGAAGTGCCAATAAAGAGCCACCGTTCCCACGAGGGCGCCATATCGTTTCAGGTGATCCGGCGTCCCCATCAGGAGCAATTGCCGGCGCCATCCGCGCCACGTGAGGTATGCGAGCGCGAGAAGACCGCCGAGCAGATGGGCGCCGTGCGCCGCCGTCAGCAGGTAGAAGAACGAGCTGTGCGGATTTGTGCTCAGATAAATGCCCTGAGCGGCCAATCGCCGCCAGGCCTCATATTGGCCCGCGAGGAAGAGCAGGCCCAAGAGCGTCGTGATCGAGAGCCATCGCAGGGATTCGCGGATCGCCTCGCGCCGCAAGAGAGAGCGGGCACGATGTAGGGTGGCACTGCTGATCAGCAGCAGCGCCGTGTTCGCCCACAGGATCGAAGGAGGACTAAACGGACGCCAATCCTCCCCGAGCCCCTGCCGGACGATGTACGCGCTCGTGAAGCCCAGAAACAGCATGCTGATCGAGGCGAGCGCGAAGAGCATGGCCAGACGATAGCCCCCCTCCGGAAGGCCCGGCGGCCTCTGCTCACCGCCTCGCCCCCCATCGTCCGGGCGACCCGGCGGGCGCGAGCCGATTGTGATCGTCTCGATATCGGCGAGCGAGGGGATTGTCTTGGCCATCGCCCTCCTCAGGACTTCACCGCCGTTGGTGGCGCCGTTTGCAGGATGTAATCCTCAGCCGCTCCCGGTACGCTGTACTCATACGGACCGTGATGGACGACCGGAACTTGTGGCCCGAAGTTGTCATGCGGGGGCGGAGAGGGAATCGTCCACTCGAGCGTCGTCGCCCGCCACGGATTGATCTCCGCCCGTCGGCCCTTCCAGATGGACCAGAAGAAGTTGAAGAAGAAGAGCAATTGCGCCGCCGCCGTGATGAGCGCCGCGATCGTGATGAAGACATGGATGGGTTGTAGCGGAGCGAGGAAGTCAAAGCCCGCCGTCTCCGCATACCGCCGCGGGTGCCCGGCGATGCCCAGAATATGCATCGGGATGAAGATGGCGTAGACGCCGATGAACGTGAGCCAGAAATGGAGCTTCCCCAACGCGTCGTTCATCATCCGCCCGAACATCTTGGGGAACCAGTAGTACGTCCCCGCGAAGATGCCGAAGATGGCCGCCACGCCCATGATCAGATGGAAATGGGCGACGACGAAGTAGGTGTCGTGCATCGGAATGTCGAGCGACGTCTGCCCCAAGATGATGCCCGACAGTCCGCCCGTGACGAAGATGGAGACGAAGCCGAGGGCGAAGAGCATGGGGACGGTGAAGCGGATCTGCGCCTTGTAGAGCGTCGCCAACCAATTGAACGTCTTGATGGCGGAGGGAACGCCGATCGAGAGCGTCAGAAGCGAGAAGGCGATCGCCGAGTACGGACTCATGCCGCTCACGAACATGTGGTGTCCCCAGACGAGGAAGCCGAGCAGGCCGATGGCGAAGATCGCCGCGACCATCGCGCGATAGCCGAAGATCGGCTTGCGGGCGAAGGTCGAGAGCACATGCGAGGTGATCCCCATGCCGGGGAGAATGGCGATGTAGACCTCAGGATGTCCGAAGAACCAGAACAGATGCTGCCACAGCAAGGGCGAACCGCCTTTGTGCGGCAGAATCTTGTCGCTGACGATGAGCCCTTCGGGGATGAAGAAGCTCGTTCCCGCCACGCGATCGAGAAGCAGCAGGATGCCGCCGGCCAGCAACACCGGGAAGGCCAGAAGCGCCAACACAGCCGTCGTGAACCACGCCCAGACCGTCAACGGCAGCCGCGTCATGGACATCCCCTTCGTGCGCAGATTGAGCGTCGTCGTGATGAAGTTCAACGCGCCCAGCAGCGAGGCGATGCAAAAGAGGGCGATGCTGACGATCCACAGATTCTGCCCCATACCGAGTCCGGGCCCAGCGATCTCCCCAACAGCGCTCAGCGGCGCATAGGCCGTCCACCCGGAGATCGGCGCCCCGCCCGAGACGAAGAAGGCCGCCAGCAATACCAGGAATCCGGCCAGCGTGACCCAGAACGAGAGCATGTTCAGGACAGGGAAGGCCATGTCGTGCGCCCCGACTTGAATCGGCAGGAAGTAGTTGCCGAAGCCACCCAGCGGCGCCGTCGTCAGCACGAAGAAGATCATGATCGTCCCGTGCATCGTCACCAGCGAGAGGTAGAATTCGGGGCTGATCGTCCCTCCGGCCATCGCCTGTGGAAAGAGCTTCGCCAGAAGGGGCCACCGCTCGGTCGGCCACGCCAGCCGCAGGCGCATGTAGATGGAGAGGACGATGCCAATTGTGACGGCTGCCATCGCGAGGAAGAGATACTGCAGGCCGATCACCTTATGATCGGTGCTGAAGATATAGCGTCGGATGAAGCTCCTGGGGGGTTCGTGCGTCGCGACAGCCTGTGTCATCGCCTTCCCTCCTCCTTATTCTCATTCCCTCACGGCCTATATCTTGAAGAGCGCGCGGGCGGATCAACGCGTCACTGACTCGCCCGCTGTTTCAGCCATGCCTCGAATTCCGGCTCGGGGAGCACCGACAGGAACCCGCGCATTCGATGATGGCTGAGCCCGCACAGTTCCGCGCAGGCGATCTCAAACTGACCGGTCTTCACCGCCTTGAAGTGAATGTTAATGGCCAAGCCGGGGACCGCATCCTGCTTCATGCGCAGAGGCGGGACCCAAAAGCTGTGGATCACGTCCTTCGAGCGCAAGATCACGTGAATATCCCGATTGACGGGAATGGCCATCTGATTCACCGTCACGATGTCATCGCGCGCCGCCGGATCGGTGAAATCCAGCCCGACGGGATTATCCACGTCGTTGATGAGCTCCGTTCGCGTGCGGCCGAACTTCCCGTCCGGACCGGGGTATCGGATGTTCCACACGAACTGCTGAGCCGTGACTTCGATCTGGAGCGCTCCCGGAGGTGGCGCATTCAAATGGAGTTTGGCCCAGACCCGTTGCCCGAGAACGGCGAGTGAGAGGAACACGGCAGCCGTGACCGTCGTCCAGAGGATTTCCAATCGGCGGCTCTCGTGCCAGTAGCTCGCTCGCTCATCTCCCCGACGCCGATACCGAAGGATGAAGAATCCGAGCGTCGCTTGAGCCAAGACGAAAGCGATCCCAATGATTGTGAGTGTGAGCATGAATTGCCGATCAATGCTCGGGCCGTGTTCGGAGATCGCCTCAGGGAACCACCAGAATCGTCCGGCGAACAGAACGACTGTCGCTAGGGTGATCGCCCAGATGATTAACGCTAAGGCAAATCCCATCATCCGACCTCGCCGCGCCTGTTCTCGCCTTGCGGAAGGTCCCTTATATAGCACGGGCCGAATCGCCTTGTCAATCTGAGGGGGCGCGGTGCGATCTCGAGGGGAGCGTGAGTCCGTCGGGCTTCCTATGATAGACTTGGGAACGAAGAGCGTAGGGGAGGCGTAACCTGTCGAGGAGGCCAGGCGTATGAAGCGCGCGCAAGGGATCGAGGCGATGACGCGAGCCCTCTGGCGAAAGGTCCGCGAATGGGATGAGCGCTATCGCGTGCGGGAGACGATCGCGGAGGTGACGGCCGCGGTGTCCTCGGCGGCACAAAAGGGGGCGGACCTTCTGGCGGATGGACTCGAAGCGGCCCGTCACCGGATCGAGGCTTCCGCCGAGAGCCCCGATGTTCGGGAGGAAGTGAAGCGAACGGTGGAGGAGATCCGGCAGGGCGTCGAATCCGCCGCGCACGCGGCGCGCGAGAAGGCCGAAGCCTTCGCGCGCCGGATCGAGGCCGAGTATCGGCAGGTGGAGACGCTCGGCCGCGCCTTCGAGCGCGCTGCCGACGCCGAGGGGCGTCTGCGCTCGGGATGGGAGAGCGTGCGCGCGTGGATCGAGCGGAATCCGGGGAAGACGGTGGCTCTCACGTTCTCCTTCATCGCGGGGGTGCGCGCCGGGAGTGCGTTCCCCCGGTTCGGAGCGGTCCTGCTGGGCGTTGGCGGCGCGAATCACTGGTTCTTTCACAGCGCGCTCGCTCCGTATGGATTGCGTCGTCTGACCGAGCGATACATGGCGTATCTTCGCGAGCAGGAGCGCCTCCTGGCCGAAGGGCGCGTGAACGAGGCTGAGCGAGCCCGGCTCGAGTTTCAACGGACGATCGCGCGGTATGTGGGCGCGCCGTTGCTCGGCGTCTTCAGCGTCACCTTAGGCGGAACGCTCATCGCCGAGAGTTTCTCGCCAGCGCGCCTCACCGGAGCGCCCATCGAGTTGATCCTCGGCGGCAATCCGATTCTGAATCGCCTCTGGCTCTTCTCCAATGGACTCATCTGCATACACAACGGCGTCCGATTCTTCCTGATCGCGTTCGCCGATGCGGAAGCGGTGCAGCGAGCGGCTCGGGAGATTCGCGGCGTGCTCTCGACCGCGGAGGAGCAGACCTGATCGGCTCAAGCCAGGGCCGCGCGAATCCGCGTGACGGCCTCCACGATGACGCGCAGTTTCGCGATCGCTTCCTCGACCGTGCGCGTCTTCAACCCGCAGTCGGGATCAATCCACAGGGCTTCGGT
>BEHK01000074.1 GCA_002898775.1 bacterium HR08
AAACCCCGGATCGTACACCAGCAACCCCGGATCCCCCTCCCCCACCCTCACCCGCCGAAACTCCACCGCCCGCACCGCCCCACCCTCGATCGCCACCTCATAGCTCCGCCCCGTCCGATTGTCGACGATCGTCAACGTGTCCTTGCTCATGACCTCCTCCCGTTATGAAGTCTCGACCTGCGACAGGGTGATTGTACCAAGCTTTCCCGGCAAGAGACCACCCTGGGCCGAACAAAAGCTGTGAAGGTCCCGCTTTGCCACTCCACCGGAGAGCTTCGGGATGACTTCCCCTGATCATGTCCCGCGAGCTGGAATCTCATAAACCCGCGTCGTCACGACTCCCTCGATGCGGACCTCCCAGATCGGCCGATAGTGCCGCTCCAGCTCTTCGAGCCACCGTTGGTTCTCGAAATACCGACGCCCCTTTTGAACGATGACGTAAAGCGGACGCGAGTCCCGAGTGAGCGCGAACTCCGAACTGGACAATTCGACGCCGAGCAAATCCCCACGTCCGAACCGGCTGGCGTAAAACCGGACGACTTCTGGCGCATCATGCCCGACGCGACTGCCGCGCGGCGCCCGCGCGGCGATGAAGGCGAGCGCTTCACGCATGCCGGCATCATAGATCTCATCATGGGGGAAATAGTAGGCCCGCTTCTCCGCCCCACCACCGAGCGCGCTCACATAGAAGGAATAGTACGGACTCGCGTGGACGGCCGCCCATACGGGCGCGCCGAGAAAGAACGCGAGCATCAGAGCTACAAAACCGTGACGCACGAACGCCCCCGAGAGCCTTCGGCTCCCCTCGCGGATCACCAGCGCGATCCCGACAGCCGCCGTCATGTACACGAGCGGCATCAGGCTCAAGGTGTATCGCAGCCATTTCCCCCCGAAGAGCGAATAGGGGACGAACCAAAAGACGAGCATGAAGCGCAGAAAGAATGGCCCCTCCTCCTTTCGCCCCCGCACGACGAAGAGGAGTGCCAGAAGGAGCGAGACCAGTGTGAACGCGGCGACGCGATAGATGACGGGTGTGAACTGCACGAGCGCGAGCATCTCTCCTCCAATACCAAGCGCCAGCAGAGCTCCCAGGCTGATCCCCCCGAAGGGCGCGCTCGCGCGATCTCGCCACGCCTCCGCCCTCGAGAGGTGGTCGCTCCGTCCTCCAGAGGACCACGCGCGACGGAGGATCCATAGCAGGCCGATCGCGAAAGCGAGAAGCACCGGCGGCGGCACCTTCACCAGAAGGAAGAGCCCGTAGAAATAGAGCGGCGTGCGATTCGTGAATTTCCACGCGTTGTTGTAGTACAGCCCTCCCATCATCTCGTATCCGTGATGGGGAACGGTCGTCTCCGTGAGATAGACGGCCAGATACCGCAGCGTCTCCGGGTGGAAGAGCATGGGATTGGCGGCGATGAAAGCGACGGCGAAGGCGAGGAAGAAGCCCATCATCGCGCGTCGCCCAAGCGGAGCATTCGTCTCCGGATCGTGCGGGCGCAGGTAGTTGTAGAGGAAGATGAGCCCCATGTAGTGGGGGAAATACTTCGACGCGAGCATGAGCCCGAAACTGGCTCCGCTCAACCGATAGAACCATTGGCGCCGCGCCGTCTCCACCGGCCCCTCACGCTTCGCCTTCAGGAAGAAGAAGAAGGCGAGCCACATGAAGAAGACGAGCAGCGTATCCTCCTTCGCCACGCGATTGATGGCGATGGCGTTCACCCCCGTCGCCCACAGGATGGCCGTCACCCAACCCACCAGCGGATCGAACAACTCGCGGGCGAAGAGGAAGAGGACCACGGTCGTCAACGCGCCCACCAGCGCGTTCGGGAGCCGAAGCGCCGTCTCCTCGGCGATGCGCCAGTCGGGATGGCGCGCGGCGATCGCGCGATTCCACCATTCGGCCGCGAGGAAGGAGACGAGGATGAGCGACTTCATGAGCATCGGATGCTCGGCGTTCGGCGTGAAGTCGCCTCGCCGATAGGCTTCGATGGCCGCGATCTTCCGCGCTTCGTCCTCGCTCACGCCCACGGCCTCCAAATGGACGGCGCGCAACCCGAAGGCCAAGATGACCAGGAGCGTGAGGGCGAGCCACCGGCCGCGCGCGCTCCTCGAAGACGCCTCGGAGCCAAGGGCCCGCTCACAGCTGGCGCCGATGACGGGAACGGGAGCCGACATCGTCCTCGCTCAAAACTCGATCTCGAACTTCCCGCGGAAGGTGCGCGGCACGCTGTTGTAGAACGTCCCGAACGCCGGGCTGTGAATATTGTTCTGCACGTCGCGCGGGTTCCAGTGGTTCGTCACATTGAAGATCTTCACTCCCAGGCGCGTTCGATACTTCTTCCCGAAGAAGGGGATCGTCACGCCTTTGGTGAGCTGCACATCGAGCGAGAAGAAGCGCGGGAAGCGCCCTCCCCGATTCCTGGGCCCGACGAAATTTTGCTCCTCATCCACGAGCGAGAAGGGGAAGCCATCGCGCCAATCCACAACGGGAGAGAGCAGCAGATCGAACGGCAAGCGAACATCTCCCCACAGGAGCACGCGATTGGGCGCGTCGAAGGGGAGTCGGGAGTACTCGTTCGGCCGGATGATCGGATTGTGGAAGTTGCCGATGTAAGCGGAGAAGGCATTGAGATCGCCCTCGGCGCGTGAGCGGACATAGGCGAGGAAAAGCTCATGTCGCTCCTGCAGGCGGAGCCGGGCGAGGATTTGAAATTCCCGATAGCGCGAGCGCCCGCGATTGCTGAGCACCAGTGCGCTCTCCCCGGTCGGCCACCTCATGGGCTCCAGGAGGAAATCACGCCGCGAGCGCCGCTCCTCATATCCGAAGCGCACGAGCACGCGCCGGGTCAGCTCCCGATCCACCTGCACGTTCCAGGCCGTGCTCCTCGGCGTGCGATACCGCTCGCCCTCGACGAGGTTCCGAAAGACGCGCGGGCCATCGGCGATCGTTCGACCATCGGGACCGAACCGCGTGACCTGCATCGTCTGATACTGCTCGAAAGCTCCGACGTTGAGCGGGACCTTGTCGTAGAAGAGGCCAACGCCCCCACGCACGATCGTGCGCGGATCGGCCAAAGGCAGCAGCACGAAGCCCACGCGCGGCGCCAGATTATTCTCCCCCGCGATCCCATCGCGATCATAACGAAGCCCCCAATCGAGCGTCAGGCGCGGATGGACGGTCCACTTGTCCTGCCCGTAGAGGGTCACTTCAGTATTCCGGCGCTGCAAGCGCCCCTCGCCGAGAAATGTCTCCAGCTGCGCGAGCGTCCCATCCGCTCGCAGGACGTGCACCGGATCGCTCCGATCCAGCCCCGTGAACGTATTGACGGCGATGTGGCTCCCGATCTTGAAGGCGTGCTGCCCCCCCCAAGAGAACGTCGGCAGATGATAGCCCTCCGCCCACTCGTAGCGCCGACTCTCCCGATGTTGCCGATTGAACCATCCTCCCGCATTCCCATTGGGCGTGATCCGAAACGGCGGCGGACTGTTGCCGTAGATGTCCGCATCGAAGTCCTTGAGGCTGAAGCTCGACTGCAAGAGCGAGCCGTTCGAAAAAGCCGCCTGCTCGTGCACGGCCACGAACCACCCCCGCTGATGGAAGTTCGGCGTCGTCGCCATCGGATTGAACGTGTTCAGATTGACGAAGTCGAGCTTCTGCGGGAAGACCGAGACGATGAGCGTCAACCGATGCGCGGTCGTGAGGGCGGCGTCGAAGCGGGAGAAGGAATCGAACGATTCCAACCGCGTATCGTTCTGCAGATCGGGCAGGCTCGGGATGCGAGTCCGCACGAAGCGATACTCCAGACCCTGGAAGAAGAAGAGCCGATCCCGCCTCAGCGGCCCGCTCAGGGCGAAGCGCGGGGTCGCCGACTCGATCCCCATGATCGTCCCCGCGCGCTTGCGCAAGCGCGGGATGAAGTTCGTCAGCAGATACTTCCACTCATTGGTGCCCGCGCGCGTCTCGATGGCCGTGACCGCACCGGTGAATTTGCCGAACTCCGCCGAATACGGATTCGAGTAGACCTGGATGGTCTCGACAGCTTCGATCGGCAGCTCAACGGCGGCTTGTCCCGTCACCGGGTCCGTGGCATTGATGCTGGAGACGAGGATGCCGCTTTGAGCCGCGCGCGCCCCTTTGACATTGAGCAACCCGTCGGGACCGCGCACGACACCCGGCAGAAGCGGGAGGGCATCCTGGAATTTCTCGTTCACCAACGGCGCATTCCGCAGAAGCGGCGCGCCCAACTGCGCCGGGATATTCGACTCCACACGACGAAGCTCATCCTCACCAGCTGTGATCGTCACGGCCTCGCGCACGGCCTTCGGCTTCAGCTCGATCGGGACCTCCACGATCGCTCCCAGCGGGAGCATGATCTTCTGCGCGAACCGCTCGAATCCCTCCACTTCGACCGAGAGCACGTAATCGCCCGGAGGGAGATCGCTGAAGCTATAGCTCCCATCTTCATCGCTGATCGTCTGCGTGACCTTCCCCGGCAGGAACTCCCCACTGAGGACCACGAGCACTCCGGCCAACGGCTCGCGCCGATCGGCCGTCACGGCGATGACCTTCCCTTTGATGCGTCCGACCTGAAGGGCAGCGCGCCCCACGACCTCTCCCGTCATCGCCCATCCAAGGCCGAGGATCAGAAGCAGAGACACCCAACGCCGCCTGGCCGTCCACGGCGCTTCTTCTCCGAGTCCCCTCATGGCTCATCTCCGGCCATCTCACGCGCGCGCGAACACGCGCTCACGCGAGGATCGCGATCTCCGGCTCCAGCCGAACGGCAGCCGTGATGGAATTCGAGATGAAGCAGTTCCGCTCGGCCTTCTCCAGGAGCCGTTCAGCCCGCTCCCGTTCGGACGCGGAGCGGACCTCAAGCACCGGTTTGATGACGATCTCCGTGAATCGGTAGCCTGCACCTTCGACCTTCTCCAATCGCCCCCGTGCCTTCACCCGCAGGCTCACGATGTCGAACTTAGAAAGCTGCGCGATCGCCAAAAACGTGAGGACGAAACAGGCAGCGACCGAAGCCACAAAGAGCGTCTCCGGTGTCCACAGCCCCGCATGGCCCTGAAATTCCGGAGGAGATGAGACCGCGAGCTGAGGCGCTCCCGGCGATCGAACGTCCGTCCGACGCTCGCCCACCCACACGACTTCCGTCTCGTATATATGCGCCGTCGTCACGCTTCCTCCTCTTGAGCGCGCGAATACTTGATCGTCACATCGCGACGCTCACCGCACAGAAGGCATGATCCAACATCGCCCGAAAGGTTTCATTGTAAGCCATCTGCCAGCTCCCCCGCAAAGCAACGACTGGCCTGGCCGCGGACAGGTGATGCCAAACCGGCGCCCGGCAGAAAGTCAAACGTCCTCACCGATCTCACTTCCGTCCGGAGACTCCATCACCGCGCCACCGATGTGCTAAAATTCCATCCTCATGCAGGGCGACGTTGGGCGAGAGAGCCGTCCATTGCCTCCGGTCTGGCGCGCGTTTTTAATCCTCGTCGGCACGATCGCGCTGACCGTAGGCCTCATCGGCATCTTCGTTCCCGGACTGCCGACGACCCCATTCCTCCTCATCGCCAGCGGATGCTACGTGCGCAGCTCCGAACGACTCTACCGCTGGCTCACCAGCCGCACCTGGTACGCGGAATCGGTGGGCGCGTTCATGGAGAAAAAAGCTCTCCCGCTGAGGACGAAAGTGATCACGCTCGCTCTGGTCTGGACCTCGCTCGGATACCTGGCGCTCTTCGTCGTCCAGAGCCTTGCCACGAAGGCCTTGATCCTGACCCTCGCCGTGGTCAAAACCCTCCTCCTCTCGTTCATCAGGACCGCCCGTTGAGCCCTTCTGAACTCCCCACGCTGATCTGGCTTCAGGCTTCCAAAAACCTGAAAAATTCGTGGCTCACAATGGCACGAAAATCGCACAGTCCAAACACAGCGATTCACTCCGCACAGGGAGGTGAGCATATAGCGAAAGCGTATGCGAAGGTCATGACGTGACGCTCACCCTCGTCGAAAGCAATTTCTTCGCCTTCGATCCCAACATCCGCACGTCCTATGTTCAGTCGTGGTCCTTCGGCTGGCAGCGCGAGCTGACGCGGGACATGGCGATTGAAATTCGCTATGTCGGCAATCGTGGGACGAAGCTCTGGCGCGGGTTCAACCTGAACGAGGTGAACATCTTCGAGAACGGGTTCCTGCAGGAGTTCCTCAACGCTCAACGGAACCTGGCCATCAGCCGAGCTCAAGGTCGCGGCGCTCGGTTCGATGATCAGTGATGATCAGTATTGACTCGACGGCCTTCGGGCGCACGACCGACTTCTTCAACGACCTGGGCAATCAGGATCCCGGTCCGCGCATGATTCAGTTCCGCATCCAGATCAACTTCTGAGGCCACGAAGGGGGGCGGGGATCTCGCGCCCCCCTTCACCCGAGAGAGGCGCCGAAAGGGCGAGGCATCAAGCGCTCGGGAGCGCGCCTATCGCTCGGCTACTTCTCCCTCGTGCGTTTCTCACTATCCCAACGCCGTCGGCTTTCCGACGCCCTTCAGGCCGATGGATTCACTTCGGCGGATAACCGAGCTGCACGAGCAGGGCGCGAATGCGCTCGGCGTTCGGTGAATTCGGATCCATCTCGAGATACGTCTTCCACGCCTCGACCGCCTTCGGAATGTGGCCCGTTTGCGCGTAGAGCTTCCCCAGATAGAGATAGGCGAGCGCGCGCTCTAAGCCCTCGGCTTGAGTTCCCCGCAAAAGATGCGGCTCCGCCTCTTCGAGGAGGTCGCTCTCCAAAAGCGCGATGCCCAGATGAACGTGGGCCGTCACCCACGCAGGGTCGTGTTCCAGAACGCGACGCAGTGGAGCAAGCGCGTCCCGATGCCGACCCAGATAGTTCAGGCAAATCCCCAGATTCAACAATGGGTGGAGCGCCTCTGGATCTTTCTCCAGCGCCCGCCGCAGCCATCGCTCAGCCTCTGCATAGGCCTTCTTCCCCATCTGCAAGACGGCCAACTCATTGTACGCCTCTACAAACTCGGCATCCCGCTTGATCGCCTTCCGCAATTTCTCCTCGGCCGATGCGAGCTTCCCCCGCTCGATCTCCTCAAGCGCCTCTCGGTACAACTTCACCGCCTCTGTATCGCGCTTGAGATGCGACACAGAGACGACGCCTGGACGTGGCGGAGCCTCCCTCGCCTCCAGAGGGAGTAAATTCACCGGCACGTATCCACGTGGTTGCGCTATGAAGGTCACCGTCGTCGTCGCATATCGGCGTCCATCCCCGTCAATCGTCAGCGTGTAGGTCCGCAGCGGCGTCAGGCCCTGCAAGATGAAGCGCCCTTGTCCATCGGTGAAGATGAACTCCACATCGCGTCGCGGATCATCGCCCTTCAAGGTGAGCCGAATGACCTCATGAATGGGATCGCCCGAAGGGAGGAAGACCTGCCCCCGCATGCTCACCTGAGCCCATCCCACGCCTCGCACGAGGAAAAGGCCCATTCCAAAGAGCGCGAGCCACCGACCTCCAATCATCACGATCCGACGGTTCCTCATGGAGAGGATCTTACGTGAGGGCCCGCCGCCAAAGCAAGGTAGCGCGGCGCTCCTCATGGCCGGTCGGGCGCCCGATGGCTCTCTCCCCAGAGAGGCGCTTCCCCTTGCCTCAATTTCCAAAAATTCGGAAGTCTCTTCCAAATTTTCGGAAGCTTCGGAGAGGGCGCGAAGAGACCATAGCTTAGTAAACGATTGATCGCCTGAACCTTAGCAAAATGCGGGCAAGTGGCACGTGATTTGCCTATTTTTTCGCGCTACGCATGCTCATGCCAGTCTCAAGGAGGAAACGACGATGCGCAGATGGATGAAACTCATGGGCTCGCTTCTTTTGCTTCTGCTGACCGCGCTTCCGAGCGCGAGGGCTCAGACGGCGACGGGGACGATCACGGGGATCGTCACCGATACCACCGGAGCCGTCGTCGCGGGAGCGACGGTGACGATTCGGGAGGTGAAGACGAACCTCTCCTACACGATCACGACCGATTCCACGGGCCTTTATCGGCTCACGAATTTGCCGCGTGGCTTTTATGAGGTGAAAGTCGAGCAGACGGGCTTCAAGACGGCCGTTGTGAGCAACATCGAGCTGACGGTGAACGAGATCAAGCGCGTGGACGTGACGTTGGAAGTCGGCGAGATCGCCGAGACGGTCACGGTCACAGGCGAGCTGCCGTTGATCAATACGGAGGAGGGGCGGCTGTCAGGGTTGGTGGACAAGCGGCGGATCGTGGACCTGCCCCTGGTGACGCGCGATTTCACGCAACTGGCCCTGTTGCAGCCGGGCGTGGTCCCGGGAGGGGTCGGGAGCAATACCGGTGGATTCTCCATCGGCGGGGCGCGCAGCCGTGGGACGAACTTCCTCGTGGATGGGATCGAGAATAACGATCCGGTCGTGGCGGGCTTCACCCAGATCACCGTGCCCCTGGACAGCGTGGAGGAGTTCCGGCTCATTCGGAACACGTTCGGGGCCGAGTTCGGTCGGCTCTCCGGCGGTGTGCTGAGCATTGTGACGAAGGCGGGGACGAATGAGTTTCATGGGACGCTGTGGGAGTTTCACCGGAATCGCTCGCTGCGCGCTCGGGAGTTCTTCGAGCGAGAGAAGCCACCGTTCGTCCGCAATCAGTTCGGCTTCGACGTGAGCGGCCCCTTCATCAAGGACACGCTCTTCGGCTACGGATCGTACGAGGTGACGACGCTCCGATCCTCGACGACGCAACGGGCGCGCTTCTTCACGGCGGATGCGATTCGGGCGGCGACCGGGCCGATCGCTCGTGAGCTGCTCCAGAAGTATCCGCGTCCCCCGGCCACGGAGAATCCGCGCTTCGTCACCGTGGGGAACGAACAGATTCCGGTCTCGGCCGAGACGGTCATCACCAGGCCGAGTAGCTCCGACGCGCACGCGTTCGTCATCCGCGTGGACCACCAGGGCTTCAATGGTCGGAACCGCCTGAGCAGCCGCTACATCTTCAATCAGACGAACAACCTGGCGCCGTTGGCTTCGAACTCGCTGCTCACGGAATTCTTCGGGCTCGATACGAGCTTCCGGAGCCAGAACTTCGGCCTGACCAACACGACGACGATCCGCCCGAACATCATCAACGAGCTGAAGTTCGGCCTCACGCGCGATGCTTTCGATTGGCGACCACGCAACCCGCAGGTCCCGACGATCACGATCACGGGCGTGAATGGGTTCGGCGCCGATACGAACATGCCGCAGAACCGATTCCCGGTGGTGTTCCAGATGGACGAAGCCCTCTCGATCATCAAGGGTTCGCATGCCGTGAAGACGGGCTTTCAGTATCGGTTCATCAAGCGCGTGCGGACGTTCAACGCGCTCTATCGCGGGGCCTACAGCTTCGCGAACGAGGCCGCGTTCCTGGCGGATCAGCCGCTCACCTACAGCGTGCGCATTGACCTGACGACGGGAGACCGCGGTGACGGCTACCGCATCTACTCCCGGCACGAGCTGATGGGCTTTGTGCAAGACGATTGGAAGGTGCGTCCGAACTTCACGCTCAATTTCGGCGTGCGCTACGAGAATTTCCGCCCGCCCAAGGAGCTGACCAATCGGATCGCGCAAGTGCTCATCCCGTCGGGAGCGACGATCTACGACATCTTTCAAACGCTGCAGCCGCGGCCGACGAAGTTCTTCTACCACTCGGATGACAACAACTTCGCGCCGCGACTGGGCTTCGCCTGGAGCCCGAAGGGGCCGCGCTGGCTGACCGGCGGCGAAGGCAAGATGGCCATCCGAGGCAGCTACGGGGTCTTCTACGAGCGGCTCTTCCAGAACATTGACGAGAACATTCAGTTCAATCCACCGTTTGGCGCGACGTTGACCTTCGACACGCGGGCGCGTCAGACCTTCGTCTACTCGATCCCCTCGTGGGTGCCGCCGGGCTTGAAAGGCGCAGCCCCACCGCGCGGGACGGCGTTGAATCCGGTGTTCGACCCGAACCTGCGCACCTCGTACATGCAGAGCTGGTTCCTCGGGATCCAGCGCGAGCTGCCGGGCGACTTCTCGTTCGAGATCACCTACCAAGGGACGAAGGGGACGAAGCTGCCGCTCAATTTGAACATCAACCGGTTCGACGGCGATCTGCTCGACGGCGTGCTGGATCGCGTGAACCCGCAGTGGGGAGCTGTGGGATTGGCCGGCAACCGCGTCAACTCGATCTACCACGCCATGCAGATCGAGGTGAAGCGGCGCTTCAGCCGGGGCTTCACGATGCAAACGGCTTGGACGGTATCGAAGATGATTGACGAAGACTCGGATTACTTCGCCTCGGACGGGATCGTCTCGGTCACCAGCATCAAGCGCGAGCGCGGGCTCTCGCGATTCCATGTCCCGCAGCGGCTCGTCATCAACGCTATCTGGGACATGCCCTTCTTCCGTGGGCGAGGCGGCGTGCTCGAGCACGTCCTGGGCGGATGGACGATCTCGGGGATCGCCACCTTCCAAAGCGGGCGTCCGTTCAATGTCTTCTCCAGCGCTCCCTATCCGCGCGGCGACTTCAATGCCGATGGGACGAACAACGATCGGCCCAATATCAAGACGGATAAGAAGGGAGCGATGCTGGATCGGAGCCCCGCGGATGGGATCCTCGATCCCAATGCCTTCGATACGAACTTCCGGGGTCTTGGGAATCTCGGGCGGAATGTCTTCCTCGGCCCGGGCTTTGCGAATCTCGACTTCGCCGTGTACAAGAACTTCCGCCTGACCATGCTCGGCGAACAGGGCCGACTGCAATTCCGCGCCGAGATGTTCAATCTGCCCAACCGGACGAACTTCCAGGATCCCACGGGCAATCTGGCCAGCTCGCTCTTCGGGAAGTCGAACCAGACTTATGATTCGCGTCGCTTCCAGCTGGCGCTGAAACTCTACTTCTGACGATCGGTCCCCTGAGTCTCAGGGGCGCATCGAAAGGGCGAGCCGACACGCTCGCCCTTTCGTTCTTCTGCCTGGCGGTGGCTGCTGTTCGGGCCACTTCCAGAAATTCGGATGGAACTTCCAGAAATTTGGAAGGTGGAGCGCGATCGCGCGAGGAGAAAGCCATTGATTTCCCACAGTTTACTCAAATTCCCCTGAAGCGGCACGAGATTTGCTTGTCTTTGAAGTGATGCAGGTGAATTACGAATCAAGGAGGCGTCCTATGCGTAAGAGCTTCCCCTTTGAGGCCTTGCTTCTGTGCGGTGTGGCCCTTGCGCTCGTCGGAGGTCGGATGGTGAGCGCACAGACGCAAGCGACTGGGACGATCGAAGGCCTCGTCCGCGACGAACGGGGCGCCGTCATCGCCGGTGCGAAGGTGAGCGCGCGCCACGTGGGGACCAATGCCGTGCGCGAGGCGACGACGGATGCTTCCGGCCGGTATCGGCTCGTCTTCTTGCCTCCGGGCTCGTATGAGGTGACGGCCGAGATGCCCGGCTTCGCGACGGTGACGCAATCGGGGATTACCGTGCTCGTCGGCGGGACAGCCACCGTGGATCTGACGCTGAAGGTCGCTCCGGTAGCCGAGACCGTCACGGTCACGGCCGAGGCGCCGATCGTCGAGCCCGAGCGCACGGAATTCACCTCGGTGGTCAACGAATCGGCCGTTCATAATCTGCCCATCAACGGACGACGATGGGAGAACTTCGTCCTGCTCACGCCGGGGGTGAATCCGGACGGCACCTTTGGGCTTGTGAGCTATCGCGGGATCTCCGGGCTCTACAACAACAATACGGTGGATGGCGCCGACAACAACCAGGCGTTCTTCTCCGAAGCGCGTGGGCGCACGCGCGTCGTCTACACGACCAGCCTCTCCTCGATCAAGGAGTTCCAGGTCGGCTTGAGCAATTTCTCCGCGGAGTTCGGGCGCGCGGCCGGAGGGACAGTCAATGCCGTGACCAGATCG
>BEHK01000075.1 GCA_002898775.1 bacterium HR08
ATCCTCACCACAAGGGACGTCCCGCGGCTCCCTCCGGTTGCGCCGTTCTCCGGGCGGGCATCCCCCGCGATCCGAAGATCACGCGGGGACCCCGAGCGCCCGCGCGCTGCGTCCCATCACCTCATTCCTCATCCGGCGAGGCGCTGACGAGCTCCCGATCGCCGAAGGAATCCTCGCGCGCCCGGGCGATTATACCACACTCGATCCGCCCCGGATACCAGAGGGCAACTGCTCGGCGCCGCACCCCTGGACGAGCGAACGCGCTCTTTGTTACTCTGCTCTCGGACGATGCGCGATCAGACGCGGACATGCGCGATCATCGGCTTCGGCCGCTTCGGTCGGCTGCTGGCCCGCATCCTTCGCGAAGAGTTCCTCGTCCTCGTGCACGATCGGCAGCCCGATCCGACGGCCGCGCGCCAGCTCGGTGTCGAGATCGTCTCCTTGGAAGCCGCCTGCGCGGCCGATGCGCTCTTTTTCGCCGTCCCCATCTCCGCATTCGAATCGGCCATTCGGCAAGCGCGCGCGCACCTCCGTCCGGGCCAGCTCATCCTGGACACCTGCTCGGTCAAGATCCATCCGATCGACGTCATGCGCCGCGAGCTACCGCCATGGGTGCAAGTGCTGGGAACACATCCGCTCTTTGGGCCTGACAGCGCTCGGGATGGCCTGCAAGGATTACGCATCGTCTTCTGTCCGGTGCGCGTGAGCCCCGCTACCCTGCACTTCTGGCGCACCTTCTGGCAGCGGCGCGGCGTACAGGTGATCGAGATGTCCCCGGAGGAACACGACCGGCGAGCCGCCTATTCCCAAGGGATCACCCACTTTGTCGGCCGCGTCCTCGGCGAGCTGCCCCTGGAATCGGGAGAGATCACGACCAAAGGCTTCGAGGCCATCCGCGGCGTGATCGAGCAGACGACCCACGACACGTGGCAGCTCTTTCACGACCTCCAGCACTACAACCCCTACACGCCACAGATGCGCGAAGATCTCATCCGCGCCTTCGTGACCGTCATGCTGAAGCTCTACCCGGACGACTCGAGGCTGCGGGCGCTCGCCCGCGCTCAGCGCGCCAGACGCGGCGCGGAAGGCTCCTCCCAGGCGATCCTCAAATCTCGCGGGGACTCCGCGGGATCACAGGAGCGCTCTGAAGGCATACCGAAGGAGACCTCCGAAGCACCCACGGAGCGATGACCGACCGTCACTCCCATTCGATCGTGCTCGGCGGCTTCGAGCTGATGTCATAGACGACGCGATTGACCCCTCGCACTTCGGCGATGATGCGATTGGCCATCCGTTCGAGAACCTCATGAGGCAGGCGAACCCAATCGGCCGTCATCCCATCCACGCTGCTGACGACGCGAATGGCGATCGTCTGTTCATACGTGCGCTCGTCGCCCATGACGCCGACGCTGCGAACCGGAAGCAGAACGGCGAACGCCTGCCACACCCGTTCGTAGAGCCCCGCGCGCCGAATCTCCTCGAGGACGATCGCATCGGCCGCGCGCACCAACTCCAGGCGCTCCGGAGTGACCTCGCCGAGCACCCGCACGGCCAGTCCGGGACCGGGGAACGGATGCCGCTCGAGGATCTCTCGCGGAACACCCAAGCGCCGGCCCACCTCGCGCACCTCGTCTTTGAACAACTCGCGCAACGGCTCCAGTAATCGAAAGCCGAGCCGCTCGGGCAATCCCCCCACATTGTGGTGGCTCTTGATGACAGCCGATGGGCCTTTGACCGACGTGGACTCGATCACATCGGGATAGGTCGTCCCCTGCACGAGGAACTCCACAGGGCCGAAGCGCGCCGCTTCCTCCTGGAAGACGGCGATGAATTCCGCGCCGATGATCTTCCGCTTCTCCTCAGGATCGGTGACGCCGCGCAACCGGCGCAGGAAACGCTCTCCGGCGCGCACGCCCTGCACGCGCAACCCCATTCTCTCATAGAGATGGAGCACCTCCTCGAACTCGCCCCGGCGCAACAGACCGTTGTCTACGAAAAGACAGATCAGGCGCGGGCCGAGCGCACGCGCCGCCAGCGCGGCCGCCACCGAGGAATCCACCCCACCCGAGAGCGCGCACAGCGCACGTCCCGATCCCACCTCCCGGCGCATCCGCTCGACGGCCGACTCGATGAACGCGCTCAAGCGCCACTGGCCGCGACATCCGGCGATGTCGAAGAGAAAGCGGCGCAGGATCTCTCGCCCATGAGGGGTATGGGCCACCTCGGGATGAAACTGCACGCCGTAGAGCCGGCGCTCCGGGTGAGCCATGGCCGCGAGGGCCCGTTCCGTGCGGGCCAGGACGTGAAACCCCTCCGGCGGCTGCTGCACCTCATCGCCGTGACTCATCCACACCGTCATCCGGCGAGGCAGTCCGGCGAAGAGCGGACTCTCGCCCACCACCTCCAGATGCGCCGCCCCATATTCCCGCCGCTCCGAAGGAACCACGCGCCCGCCCAGCACATGCGCCATCAATTGCACGCCATAGCAGATGCCAAGCACGGGAATCCCCAAGTCCAGCAGCGCCGGATCACAACGCGGCGCCCCCTCCTCGTAGACCGATCTCGGCCCCCCGGAGAGGATGAGCGCGCGCGGCCGCCGCTCTCGGATGCGCTCCAGAGGAACATGAAAGGGCACGATCTCCGAATACACGCCCAGTTCGCGCACGCGCCGACCGATCAACTGCGTGTACTGCGAACCGAAGTCCAGGACGAGGACAACCTCCGAGGGACTCGACTCGCCCCCCGCCCTCATCTCCAAGAACCGCGCTTCCGTTGACATTCTCGGCAAATCCCCCAGATGCGCAGGCTGTGATCCACCATCTGAAAGCCGTGCCGCCGCACGACCTCAGCCTGGATGTTCTCCAGTTGCTGACTGAAGAACTCCGTGACCCCCCCGCACTCGATGCAGATGAGGTGATCGTGATGCTGCTCGTCGAATCCGCGCTCGTAGTGCGTGTAGCGATCCCCGAGCTGCATGGAGCGGGCGATTCCACACTCGGTGAGCAGCTTGAGCGTGCGATAGACCGTCGTGAAGCCCACGGTCGGATCGCGCTCCCGTACCTTACGATAGAGCTCTTCGCTCGTGATGTGCTTCTCGCTCTCCAGAAACGTCTCCAGGATGAGATCCCGCTGCGCCGTGCGCTTCAACCCCTTCCGACGCAGATACTCGTAGAAGAGGCGTTTCTCCGGGCGCTCCTCGGAAGCGGCCGTCTCCACCTTCGACGCCGAAACGCGCGGTGCCTTCTTCTCCGATCCGGTCATCGGCGATCTCCTCGCCCATATTCTATCACAGCCGCTCCCCCCTCCAGAGTCAGTGCGACTCTAGAGAAGCTTCCGCTTGGCTTGCTGAAGCCATCGCTTCGCGTCCTCCGGGGAGAGCCGATCCACATCCAGAGCGCGCAGCTCATCCAGAAGCGAGCGCTGGACAGCCTCAAAGAGCGAGGGTTGGCGTCTCCACCCCTCTCGACCAGGCAAATGCTCGGCCAACCGCGGTCGTCCCATGGGATCCAGCTCGTTCGCCTCCAGGTTCTCCAGAATCTCGCGCGCGCGCGCAATAACCGAGCGCGGCAACCCCGCCAATCGCGCGACCTCAATCCCGTAGGACCTGTTCGCACTCCCCTCGACGACTCGGTGCAGGAAGAGGATCTCCCCATTGGCCTCCTTGACCAAGACCTGATAATTCCTCACCCCAGGGAGGACGCGCGCCAGCTCCGTCAGCTCATGGTAGTGGGTGGCGAAGAGCGTCTTGGCGGCATGATTGGCATTGTTATGCAGATACTCGACCACGGCCCACGCGATCGAGAGTCCATCAAAGGTGGCCGTCCCCCGCCCCACCTCGTCCAATAAGACGAGGCTCCGCGGCGTGGCCGTGTTCAGAATCTTCGCCGTCTCGATCATCTCCATCATGAACGTCGAGCGTCCGCCCGCGACGCTGTCCGATGAGCCCACGCGCGTGAAGATGCGATCCACCAGGCCCAGGCGCGCCTCTTCAGCCGGGACGAACGATCCCATCTGCGCCATCAGACAGATGAGCGCCGCCTGACGCAAATAGACGCTCTTGCCCCCCATGTTCGGTCCTGTGATGATGAGCACCCGATCGGTGGTGTTGTTCATGTGAAGATCGTTCGGGACGAACCGGCCCAGTTGCGCCTCGACGACCGGATGGCGCCCGGCGCGAATCTCAATCTCGTCGCCCTCGGTCACCACGGGACGCCGATAGTGGCGACGAACGGCCGTCTCCGCCAAAGCCGCCAAGACATCCAAGTGCGCCAGCGCGCGGGCCGTCGCCTGAAGACGCCGGGTCGCGCGCGCGACCTCCTCGCGCACCTTCAGAAACAGCTCTCGCTCCAGCTGAAGAATCCGTTCCTCAGCCCCGAGGATCTTCGCCTCGTATTCCTTCAACTCCGGCGTCGTGAAGCGTTCGGCCCCGACGAGCGTCTGCTTCCGTTCGTACTCGGGCGGCACCAGATGGAGATTCGCCCGGCTCACTTCGATGAAATAGCCGAAGACCTGATTGAACTTCACCTTGAGCGAGGGGATACCCGTTCGGATCCGCTCCCGCTGCTCCAGTTGGGCGATATAGCTCTTGCCATCGGTGGCCAGGGCGCGCAACTCGTCCAATTCGGCGTGAAAGCCGCTGCGGATCGTCGGCCCCTCGCCGAACGTCGCCGGCGGATTCTCGACCAGCGCCGCCTCCAGGAGGGCGCGCACATCCGACAACTCATCCAGGCTCTCCCACAACACCTGCAGCAGCGACGCTTCGGCTTCTCGCAGCAGCTCCTTCACCTCCGGCACGACGGCCAGACTCTGACGCACGGCGACGAGATCGCGCGGGGTGGCCGTCCCCATGTTCACGCGCGCCAGTAGGCGTTCCAGGTCCTGGACCTGCTTCAGGCGCGCGCGCACTTGATCTCGCCATACCGTCCGGCGCACCAGTTCCTCGACGGCATCCAACCGCGCCGTGATCTCGGCCAGCCGAGCGCACGGGCGCAGGATCCACTGCCGCAGCAATCGCGCCCCCATGGCCGTCTCCGTCGCATTCAACACGGCAAAAAGCGTGTGCTCGCGCGAGCCGTCCAGTGCCTCCACCAGCTCCAGGTTTCGAACCGTCGTCGGATCCAGGATCATGAAGTCCGCGGGGCGGAAGAACGAGAGGTCGGTGATGTGCGCCGCCTGCGCTCGCTGCGTCTCGCGCACATAGTGGAGCACCGCCCCGGCTGCTCGCACCGCCAGATCATGTCCCGCCAGATCGAAGCCTTCGAGCGTCGCAACCCCGAAATGTTCGCACAACAGGGCGTGCGCATAGGCGAAGTCGAAGACCCAATCCTCGAGCGGCGTCCGCGCCGCCCGATCAAGAACCGTGCGGACGATGGGGAGCTCACGATCCGCTCCCCCCTCGGAGGAGACCGCCTCGCGCGGCCGGTACACATCCAGCAGCGGCTCGAGCGCTTTCGGATAGAGCACCTCTCGCGGCGCGAAGGCCTCCATCTGCTCCAGCAGGCGCTCCCACGCCTGCTCCCCCGTGAATTCGGTGACGACGAACTCCCCGGTCGAGAGATCGAGAAAGCCAGCCGCTGCCGCATCGGCCATCCCACATACGGCCGCCAGATAATGGTTCTCGTTCGCCTCCAACAGCTGGCCATCCAGGACCGTACCGGGAGTGATGATCCGCACGACCTCTCGCCGGACCAGCTTCGTGGAACTGGTCGGCTCCTCGACCTGATCGCAGAGGGCGACGCGATACCCCTTGCGAATGAGCTTCGCGATATACCCCATGACGGCATGATGGGGCACCCCACACATGGGCACGGGCGCTCCCCGCTCCTTGTGTCGCGCCGTCAGCGTGATCTCCAACTCCCGCGCCCCGATGATGGCATCCTCGTAGAAGAGCTCGTAGAAATCGCCCAGCCGAAAAAAGAGCAATGTGCCCGGATAGCGCCGCTTGATCTCGTGATACTGCTTGAGCATCGGTGTGAGCGGGTCGCGACTCATGGGAACCTCCCCCGGATCCCGCGCGCTTCGGAGACATTCCCCGTGATTCGCCGCGCGCGCATTGTCCCCATAGGCGTGCAAAATATATAATTGGCCCGTTGGATGTGTCAAATGAGCGAATCTCAGAGAGTGAGCGACGATGCCCCGCTGATCCTCGCCGTGGATACGACCTCCGAGCGCGGGAGCGTGGCCCTGCAGCGAGGATCGGAGTTGCTGGCCGTCCTCGGGAGCTGGCGCCCGGGAGCCCATTCGCAGAAGCTTCATGAGGACGTGGATCTGCTCCTCCGCCGCGCCGGCGTCGCGCTCGAACAGATCACGCTATTTGCCGTCGCTGTCGGCCCCGGCTCCTTCACCGGCGTGCGCGTGGGAATCGCGTCGGTCCAGGGGCTCGCGCATGCGCTCGCCAAACCGGTCATCGGGATCGGCGCCCTCGAGGCTCTGGCTTACAGCGCCGGCGTGAGCGGAACCATTTGCGCGTGTCGCGATGCCTTGCGCGGCGACCTGTACGCGCAACTCTTCCGGCTCGCTCCCGACGGCACGCTCAACGCCCTCAGCGAGCCGCGTCTGGTGCGGCCCGACACTCTGGTCGCTTCGCTGGAAGAGGATCCACTCGTCTTCATCGGTGACGCCACGGCTTCGCTCCTCCGAGCGCTCGAAGAAGCGGTGAGGCGAATCGGGCGAACGCTTACCTCCCTCACCCATGCCCCACTTCAAGCGCGCGGATGGATGCTCCTGTCGCGCCCGATCTTTCTCGCCCCGGCCGTCGCCGCTCTCGCTGCCGGCCGATTCCCGGAAGAGGCTGTGCCCGAAGGGGCCACCCTCGATGCCCTCTATGTGAGGCCCTCCGATGCGGAAGTCCGAGGGCGATCGCGCGTCGATCCACTTCCGGATTGAGCGCATGCGCGAGGACGATCTGCCGGAAGTGGTCGAGATCGAAGAGCTCTCCGGCCTGAGCCGGTGGGGCTATTGGGGGTACGCGCGCGAACTCGCTTTGCCCGAGCGCTCGATCTTGCTGGTCGCGCGCCCAGCGGAGCCCTCCCCTTCCCGTCGCGTCCTCGGCTTCCTCTGCTCTGCGCTCGTGCTCGACGAATGGCATATCCACAATCTGGCCACCCATCCGCAGTTTCGCCGCCAAGGGATCGCGCGCGCGCTACTCCGCGAAGGTCGCGCGCAGGCCGAAGCGCGCGGAGCACGGTATGTCCTTCTGGAGGTGCGCGCCTCCAATCTCGCCGCCCAACGCCTCTATCACCAGCTCGGGTTCCGCATCGTCCACCGCCGCAAGAATTACTATGCCGACCCGCCAGAGGACGCGCTCCTCATGCGCTGCGACTTCGCCGATTCGGCAGCGCCGTGAGCAGCCGCCTCTGTCTCCTTGCCTCCCCCGGGATTTTGTACTAAGATTCGCCCGGCACATGAGGATGAGCACGACGCGAAGCTGCGATCACTTCAGGAGGAGGGAGGGGGATGAATGCTAACTCCGTGTCTCTCAAAGAACACCTGATGGCCGTTGACCCGGAGTTTCGCGCTCTTGTCCTGGAGCATCAGCAGTACGAAGCGCGCTTGAGCGAATTGACCGCGCTCCCCTACCCCACGCCGGAAGAGTTGATGGAGGAGACGATCCTGAAGAAGAAGAAGCTGCTCGTCAAGGACAAGATGGAGGCCATGCTCAATCGCTACAAGCGGCAGATGGGACTGAAGTAGCGCGAACCGGCCGATCGCAGGGCGAAGAGACGCGGGTGGGCATCTCCCAAGCCTCTCCTCAATGAGGAGGAGCGTGTGATCGTCCGAGATGGATGGCCGTATATTGCGGGAGCGCTGCTTCCGGCGCTTGTCGGCACATGGCTGCATCTGTGGCCGGTGTCCCTGGTGGGTCTCGGTCTGACGCTCTTTTTCGCGTACTTCTTTCGTGATCCCGATCGGACGATCCCCGATGATGAGCGCGCCATCGTCTCCCCGGCCGATGGCCGCGTAGTCGCTGTGACGGCGCTCGATCCGAACGATCCGCGCTCGCCCGTGCGCCTCTCGATCTTCCTCTCCCCGTTCGATGTGCACGTGAACCGCGCGCCGATGGCGGGGCGTATCGCCGCCGTTCATCACCGCCGGGGCCGCTTCCTCCCGGCCCTGCGAGCCGAAGCCTCGGTGGAGAACGAGCAGACGGAGATTCGGATCGTGGGGGAGCACGCGGAGCTGATCCTGCGACAAATCGCGGGCATTTTGGCGCGCCGCATCGTCTGCTGGAAGCGCGCGGGGGATTTCGTGCACAAAGGGGAGCGCATCGGCGTGATCAAATTCGGCTCCCGAACGGACCTCATTCTTCCGCCCGATGTCGAAATCCTCGTGCGCGTGGGCGATCGCGTCTTGGGTGGAAGCACAATCCTGGCGAGGATTCAGGGATGAGCGAGAATCCCATCCCGGGCTACATCCCGACGGAGACGGGACGACGGCGCGGGGCGTATGTCATCCCCAGCCTCTTCACCACGGCCAATATCTTCTGCGGCTTCTACGCGGTGATCGCGGCCCTGAAGGGGTATCAGGCCCTCTCGACGGACGTGGCCGAAGCCATGCGCCTTTTCGACAACGCCGCGAAGGCGATCGGTTTCGCCGTGCTCTTCGATGCCCTGGACGGACGCATCGCCCGCATGACGCGGACGACGAGCGATTTCGGCCTAGAGCTGGACAGCCTGGCCGACGTGCTCTCGTTCGGCCTGGCCCCCGCCGTGCTCGCCTACGCGTGGGGGTACGGCACGACGCCGGACGTCTACGGGCTGGAGATGGGGAAGGCGGCGTGGGTCGTCTCCTTCCTCTACCTCGTCTGCGGCGCTTTCCGCCTGGCTCGCTTCAACGTCCATGCCCGACGCGCGGTCGCAGTGAAGGACCGACGGCAATTCATCGGCCTGCCTATTCCCGCCGCCGCGGGATTGATCGCGGCGATCGTCCACTTCTCACCGATGCCGCTTTCGGCTCGACCGAGCCATTCGCTCGCACTCTTCGGGCATCCCCTCCAAATGGAGAGCGCTCTCCTGGGGTTCCTCCTCCTGTTGCTGGTCGCGGCCCTGAGCGGATTGATGATCAGCACGATCCGATACCGAAGTTTCAAGGACCTCGGCGTCACCGCACTCAGCCCCCGTTGGACAGTCCTTCTGCTCTCGCTCCTTGTGGCCAGCATCTACTTCTACTCCCGTTGGGTGCTGATCCTTCTGGCCAGCACATACGTCGCCCATGGGATCGCGATGAAGGGCTTCGCCTTGCTGCGCTCGGGGCGCAAGGCGCCCGTTTCGGCCGAAGTCTCCACCCCGATCGAATCCGAGCCATGATGGACGCCCTCACCCTCCTGCCGGCAATCCTCCGCCTCACGATCTCCCTTTCAGGGATTGGGCTCTCGGACCTCACCGATCCCTCGCTTGTGACCAAATTCCTTCAGGCCGCGCACGCCGCCGAACACACGACGAATCTGGGGGATCGCAAGGCGTTCATCATTCAACTCCGCGATGAGCCGCTGGCGACCTATGAGGGCCAGGTGCCGGGCCTTGAAGCGACGAGCGTGCGCGTCTCCCCCCACAATCAGCGCCAAGGGAAGCTGGACGTGCACTCTCCGGCGAGCCGCCGATACCTCGACTATCTGGAACAGCGACATCAGGCATTTCTTCGGACGCTGCGACAGCATCTCCCCCGCGTGCAGGTCTTTCGCCACTATCACATTGTGCTCAACGGCTTCGCCGCCCTGGTCCCCCCATCGGACATCCCGGCACTCATTCGCCACCCGGAGGTGAAAGCGCTCCTTCCGGTAGTCGAATATGAGCTCGCAGCTGCCCCCACTGCGCCGCCTGCCCTCGACGTCAGCAATGACCTGATGGGCGTTCCCCTGATTTGGGAGATGCTCGGCGGCCCGGAGAACGCGGGGCGCGGAGTGAAGATCGGCGTCCTCGACACGGGGGTGGACTTCAGCAACCCGATGTTTCACGACGCCGATCTTCTTCCCCCTGCCGGATTCCCGCGCGGAGATCTCACGCTCGCCACAAGTAAGGTCATCGTCGCCAAGGTCATCCGCTCGATGTTCGATGAGACCGACACGCGACTCGATCCCGGACATCGAACGGCGCAAGATCTCGTCGGGCACGGCTCCCATGTCGCCAGCTGTGCCGCGGGAGCCAGAGTGCGCTTGGAGGGCATTCCCGGGGCCCGTCCGGTCGTCATGAGCGGCGTCGCCCCGAAGGCGTACATCGGCAGCTATCGCATCTTCGCCCCCCGCGCCTTCACCGACAACATCGTGGCCGCAATCGAAGAGGCCGTGCAGGACGGCATGGACATCCTCAACATGAGCTTCGGTCCGCGCACGCCTCCGACGAGCGATCCCGCGCTCAATGCCCAGGTGATCGCCGTGAACAATGCCGCACAAGCGGGCGTCCTGTCGGTCATCGCGGCCGGGAACAAAGGCCTTTCACCACCGTTCAACTCCGCGGGAGGGACCGTCGGCGGAGCCGCCGAATCGAGCGAAGCCCTCACGGTCGGCGCTTCGACCAATCTCCACGCGAGCGATGGGATCGAGCGCGCGACGCTTCAGCTCGAGGAGGACGTCGTCGTCTCCGGCGTTCGCGGGGCGAATGGCGCAGCTCCCTTCCCCCCCGAGATCGCGGGACCGTTGGTGGACGTAGACCTCATAGACGGTGAGGTCCCTGGGCTTCTCTGCGACCCGCTTCCGGCTGGATCGCTGCTGGGAGCCATCGCTCTTGTGCAGCGAGGCCTGTGTACCTTTCAGACGAAGGTGACCAATGCCGCGCAAGCGGGAGCCGTCGCCGTCGTCATTTATAACTCTCCGGAAGGCGGCGATCAGTTCTTCCGCATGGATCTACAAGGGGCTCCGCTTCCGGCCCTCTCGATCGCGCGCACCGAAGGGTTGCGCTTGAAGGCCCGCTTGGCCGGCGCTCGCGAACGCTCGCCGATCGCCCGCGTGCGGCTTGAGGCACCTCGAACGTTCCCGGATGTGCCCAATCTCTTGGCGAGCTTCAGCTCGCGCGGGCCGAGCAATGATTACCAGATCAAGCCAGATTTGGTGACCGTCGGCACAGGAAGCTACGCGGCGGTTCAGGACGATGATCCGCGCGGCGAAAACCGCTTCCCCACCTCTCCCCCCGGCATCGGCCAGAGCACCATGTACGACCCTTCGGGATTCGCCTTCTCGCAAGGGACGAGCTTCTCGGCGCCACGAGCAGCCGGGGCCGCGGCCCTGCTTCGCCAGCTTCACCCGGACTGGACGCCTGCTGAGATCAAGTCCGCTCTGGTGACGACAGCGGCGCGACCACCGGAGATGGCCGCCCTCGGCGTGATGGATCGCGGGGCGGGACTGCTGAATCTCCCGGCAGCCGCTCGCTTGCAGACGATCACCCTCCCATCGAGTCTCAGCTTCGGCCGTCAGTTCGTAACCGGATCGCCCGTTTTCGAACGCGCCTTCCGCCTGACGAATAAATCCGCCATGCCGACCGAATACCGCCTGCGCGCCATCCTCACCTCGGGCGCCCAACTGGTGCGCGCGAGGACGAGCGTCACGGAACTGCGCCTGTTGCCGGGCGAGAGCGCGACAGTGATCGTAACCCTCGCCGTGGAGTCCCCCGTCCCCTTGGGGACGACAGAGGCCGAAGGGTATGTCTTCATCTCCGACGGCGATCGGACGATTCCAGGAGAGATCGCCGTCCCCCTCTGGATCCGCCTGGTGCGGTTCCAGTAAGCCTCAACAGGACACATCTATGCGGATGAGAAACACATGGCCACTACTTGCGATCGTGATCCTGCCGGGACTTTTCCCCTCCGCCCGCCTGCAGGAATCCGGCGAATACCTGACCAGCAAAGAGATCGAGCAAATGAAGGAGGCGCAGCGCATTGATCTGCGCGTGAAGGTGCTCATGAAGATCGCGGAACGCCGCCTCATGGCCCTGGAGCAA
>BEHK01000076.1 GCA_002898775.1 bacterium HR08
GCTCGGCGAATACAAATTCACGCGCACGCGGCAGCGCGGCGCGATCTTCGCCGGCCATGCCGAAGCGCTCCTTCGCTCGCACCACGGCGTCTTCGGCCTGAGCTATCACTTCTGAGGCCCACGCGAGGAAAGGTCCTTTCACCGACGCTCTGGGCATCGCCGCGCACGACATCACAGGAGCCACGAACAGAGAGCCAATGGCTCACCTGAGCAGGTGAGCCGCAGCCGCATCGGTCAGTGCCCCCGCTCCTCGGCCCGTCGAGCGCACGCTCGCGCGATGTCCCCGAGCGTGATGATGCCCACGATGCGACGATCATCTAACCGGCTGACGACGGGAAGTTGAGAGATCTCCCACCGACCGAGTTTCAAGAGCGCGTGCTCCAACGTCTGATCGGGATGCGCATGGATGACGCGCTTCCCCGCAACCTCGCCGAGAAGTTTGCCCCCGTTTCCCTTCCCGACCTCCCGACGCAAGTCGTTGATCGTGATGATCCCCACGAGCTGATTCCGCGCATCCACGACGGGATACGCGTGATGTCCGTAGTGCAAGGCCCGTTCATAGGCCGCCTTGACCGAGAGCCGATCAGGCAGCGTCACAACGTCGCGCGTCATGGCCGAGGCCACCGTCACCCGCCCGAGCATATGCGGCGGCGCCCGATGGGGGAGATGAACACCATCCTGCAACAGCAAAGCCTCATATACCGGCGTGGGTGAGAGCCGGCTGGCCAGGCTGTAGCTGATGGCATTAGCAATCATCAGTGGCAGGATGATGCTATAGGTGTTGGTCATCTCGAAGATCATGAGGACAGAGGTGATGGGCGCGCGAATAGCGCCCGCAAACACGGCTCCCATGCCGACTAAGGCAAACGCCCCTGCCGCGCGCGTCGCATCCGTGTGGAGCACATAGGCCGTCAGCGTCCCCACCATGCTCCCCAACATGCCGCCGATGAACAGCACGGGCGCGAAGATCCCTCCGACCGCGCCGGAGCTGTAGGACACCACCGCCGCCGCCAGCTTGGCGACCAGAAGCACGAGCGCGAGTTTCAAAGCGATCTCCCCGCGCAGAGCCTGCGAGAGCAGGCCGTATCCAATACCGAAGACGCCCCGGGCGCCGCACCCCTCCAGCGCGATGAGGCCGATGAGACCGACCACACATCCGCCCACTCCGGGCCTCACCCAGCGGGGAATGCCCCATTCGAGAAACCACCGCCGCAGTCGCAGCAAACTCGTGGTGAAAAGGACCGACAGGCCCGCGGCGAGCACCCCCAGCACGGCGTAAAACGGAAGCTCGCGCGCCCCGCTGAACGAGTAGGCAGGAACGGAGAACAAGGATTGCGAGCCGAGGATCCAATGTTCGATGACCGCAGCTATCACCGAAGCGACGACAATGGCCCCGATGGACCGATGACTCAAGTCGCCGACGATCTCTTCCAGCGTGAACGTCACAGCCGCAATGGGCGTATTGAAGGCCGCCGCCAGTCCGGCCGCCGATCCGACCGGAACAAGGTTCATTAACGTGCGACGCGATACCGCCGCCAGCCGTCCAAAGAGCGAGGCGATGCCCGCGCAGATCTGTACCGTCGGCCCCTCTCGCCCCAAACTCAACCCCGATCCGATGCACAGGGTGCCCAGTCCCATCTTGGCGAGGACCACCTTGAAAGGGATGCGACCGTAGTTGAGATGGTAGGCGGCCTTCACCTGGGGGATGCCGCTACCCCGCGCCTCTTCAACGAATCGCAACAATGCGCCGGCCAGAAGTCCTCCCGCCGTCGGTATCAGCAAGAGTCCGATGACGCGGCCCCACAACGCCCACGCCATCGCCCGACCAATGAGCTGACGCTCGGCCACATCGAGGGCCAGGTGAAAAACCACAGCCGCCCATCCACAAACGGCTCCAATCAGGAGCGTCAAAGCCAGCGTCTTTTGGTTCTCCGCCAGCCCAAGGGCATCAAGTAGCCGAGTCGCCCTCAACTCCAACCGATACCATCTACGTGTCAGACGCCGCTGCGCTCTCACAGTTGCTCCCGATGCCCGCGCCACCTAACAAACCACGCCAAAATCCTAACAAACCACGCCAAAATCTTCTACGTTCGCTGTCGCTCCCGACAGGCATAGGGCGGCGCGCTTCTTCATCAGCGCCCCGACCGGATCGCCCGGTCGAGTCTCCCCAATGCCTCAACTTCGAGGGAAACAACTTCGGCACCCGTGTAATAGGCAGCCAGAATCTCCCGAAAGGTTTGTCCGCTGCGGCCCCGACCGTGTGCCCCATACTGGCTCATGCCGATATTGTGCCCCCAACCGCCGCCGTAGAGATCGAAGCTCATCGTCCCGTCGGCCTCCACCCGTGAGACGATGGCGCTCGGACTGTTGAAGAGCTGAAAGAAATCCCTGAGCGATCGCCATCCCTGCAGCACAACCCCCCCGCGCTCTCCCACAATCTGTAAGCGCGCGATGCGCCCCGACGGACTCCGCAGCAGTGGGATCAGCGCCGTGATCGGTCCAATCGAAATGCCATACAGGCGCAAAAGCCGTTCGGCGATGAACGCCGCCGAACGGTTCGCCACCCACCGGTAGCGCGGATTTCCACTCCGGCTCGGACTGTCGAAGTGATCCCAACTCCGGCTGTAGAACACAAATGCTCCTTCCTCCGACGTGAGCTCCACCGGCACCGGGAAATCCGCATCATGAACGGCGCGCAGCGCCGGATGAGCGTTCAATCCGGGAAGCTCCTCAGCCGGAGCATTGAAGATCCATTCGATGCTCTCCGTATGCCCGCCCATCGAAGACGAGTAGAATGTGGGAACCAGTTCCCCATCCCAGACGACAACCAATCCACGCGTCCCCTGAACAGCAGCCGTGCCGTTCGGATGTTCGGAGAGAACGCCCCTGTAAACTTGCGAGAGCGTCGAATCCTCCAGATCGAATCCTCGCGCGGCGAAACGGCCTCTATTCGCCAGCACATAGGTGCGCGCCACAATGGCTTGCGCCCGCAACGCCTCGGGATGAAACGAAGCCGGCATTTCGTTCGTGATGACACCCTGGAGGTATTCTTCTACATCCACGATGTTGATCAGCCTCAAGTGGTCGCGCGTAGCCGCCGCATCAAGATGGCCTTCGTGCCCCCCTGCCCGAGTCGCCGGTGGCTTCGGCACGGGAACTGCCAAATTTGTTATCGGACTCAATGCGCGCCGAATCTCCAGCACGCCCCGATAGCAAGGTGGCTCCAGCGGATTCCCCACGCGATTGAGATTGCGCCGCCGAATGCTAGTGACCACGAGAAAGTCTCGAGACATCGGAAAAACACAAATGCTGTTAGTTATCGGACCTAGAGAAACTCCTTCGAGGCCGTCCACCATAATCCCCGCCGATGTTCCTCTGAAGCGAAATTCCTCACCAGCTCGCCCCAAGATGAGAGGAATCGTCGCCCCCCCACATGAGAGATCACCCGATGCGAAAGAGGCCCTCGCCTCGCGCACCCCATCTGAAAGAAGTTCGGCCACAACAAAAGGCCCCGTGGCCGTAAGCGTAATGTGGACATGCCGCTGCTGTGTGCTCGTATCAAACTCGACGAGAACGTCACCCGTTGATGAGAACCGTGTCGGATTCAACCCAATGCGGACGGTGCGCATAGGCTGCACGCGCCCGTGAATCCGAATAGGTCCAAGCTCCGGATAAGCGCCGGAGGCGGCGGAGAATCCCTCCTCTTCCTTCAGCCTCCAGAAGACTTCGGGATCCTGGTTGGCCGGGCGATCTTGAGCACGTTGAACGGCCGAAGGGATCGTCCGAGTGCCCGGTGATCTCACCGCTCGAGTCAAGACCTTCAACGAGAGACGGAAGGAACACCCCTCATCCGAAGATCCCTCGACAAATGCCCAAGGTTGAAAGCGTTGACGCTTCCAGTTCACACCAGGAGCGCCTGACGCCTCGACGAGAAGAACGACCCCCATCAAGATCACCAAGTTCCGCCTCATCATTCCCCTTCCCTCACGATCTTTGAGGGGCAACGGCGCAACCGATGCCGACTCACAAAGACAACGATCGCGAGAATCACCGCGGACCGAGGCAGTGCGGACGCGCCGGCCCATTGAGTACACGACCGGGCCTCTCCCCACTGAGGACCAGCACGCCGTCCTTCGCCGATCCCCCACCACCCGCTCGTACCGATCTGCATGGCCGGAAGCGAAGCCATCTCTCGGATCGCTTCTTCCAATGCGCTCGGGCGTTCTCGGGCACGGTCCGGTCCACGGCAAGCAACGGCACACAGGGCATCACGGGCTCCCGGCCAGCGGATGAAGAGCCCGCACTCCAGGACCTGGCCCGCCTGCATGTTGACGGGGTCTCCACGCAATCCGAAGATCGCGTGGGGTGCCCAGAGATGGGCCAAGCCGAAACGTCAGAACCAAACAGCCTCACTTCGGCCGACGGGCAAGTCGGCGATAGTACTCCTCGACCAAGCGCCGGTATTCTGGCGGGACGGCCGCCTCTTCCCCCAATCGCAGTCGGTCCGCGCCCAGCTGCTCCGGCTGCCGACGGTGCAACTCCCACTCCAATCGGCGCAAGGGATCGAGCACTTGACGCTTCAAGCGCTCGATCTCCTCAGGATCGTTGAAGAGTCGCTCGGCATCCAGTCGTCGAAGCTCGGCGACGAGGCGGCTCGCATCATCCACCAGATCGCGCAAAGACCCAAGGCTACGTCGTAAGGCCTCGGCCTCTCGCACGCGCTCATCGAGCTCGCGGCGAAGTTGCCGGAGCGCCTCCCCGAGATCACGCTCGGATCGCGGTCGAAGCCGCCCGAAAGCCGTGGCATCAGCGACGGAGTCACGAGCCGGCCCCCGACCCCCCAGAGGATTCCTCCGCGCTTCGCCCGCGCGCTGCTCCCCGGATATCTCCCGCGACGGTTCGGCTGCCGCCCGCGCTCGCTCCCCAGACCGATCGGCCCTCCCCGGCGATCCGCCCGCCCGCTCCGACAGTGGTGAGAATACGCGCGGTCCGCTCGACGATTCTTCTCCACGAGCGCGCGCCCCCTCGCCTCGTGACAGCCGGTCTCGAAGTGATTCGAGATGCTCGGCCAAGCGACGCGCGCGATCCAACGCCTCGGTCACACGATCCCCAGCTTGGCGCGATCTCACACCCCGCGCAGCTTCGTCCAGATGACGAACAACCTCGCCCAAGGCACGCCCGATGGCGCGCTCCTGCTCAGCGGCATAGTCGAGCCATTGATTCTCGAGCCAGCGATTCCCTTGCTCGATCCGTTGCGGAAGGCGTTGACGCCGAATGGCTTCGGCGGCAGCAGAGAGGCTCCCGGCCGCGCGCGCGTTATTCTCCTGACGGGCCCGTCGCGCCGCATCCTCGATGTGCTCTCCTAAACGCGTTACTTCTTCGGCAAGCGCCGATTTTCGCTCCCGGAGCACATCGGTCGCCCGTTCGGCTCCCCGTGCCAGACGTTCGACTTCGCGCGCGATGCGCTCCTGCTGCTCGTAGGCTTCGCGCGCGCGCTCGCGCAACCAAGCGACCTCCTCCCCAAGCTGCGCACGGTGCGCCACCTGGAGCTGACGCCGCGCCGCGCGCAGATGCTCCAGGGCTTGTTGCCGATGCGCGGCCGCCTCACCTTCAGTCGAAGCGCTGCGCGCGCGTTGCAGCTCGCGCGCGGCTCGCTCCAGCTGCTGACGCACCTGACCTAACTCTGACAGCGGTCGCTCTCGCGTCAACCGCTCGAGCCGCCGAGCCAACTCGCGCACGTCCTCGGCCAAGCGCCCGTCCTCACCCGAGCGCGCGGCGCCGTGTCGCAAGCCTTGCTCCAGAAGCCGCTGCTGCCGTTCGGCTAATTCCCGCAGTCGGCGCTCCACCTCCTCCAGCTGCCGATCGCGCGCCCGACCACGATCGCGTTGGATCGTCTCGTACTGATTCTTCATCTTGTCCAGCTCCAGCTCGAAAAGATCGGCCAAATCTTGAGCCCGCGCGCTCCCCCCGCCATCGGCCCGACGAGCGAGAGCGACCTGAACCTCTCGAAACACCGCATCGGCGCGAAGCACGTGCTGATACGCGCGCTGCTCGAAGGGCAGGGCCTCTCTCAACCGGCGCGCCCGCAGCTCGTCCGCAGCGCGCTCCATCTCCCGAACGGCACCGCTCAACGCCTCGAAGAGCTTTTCGAAATCCCCCATTCCCTCCAGGTTCTCGCCCAAGCGTCGCCGCATGCGGTCCACGACCGCTTGCACGTCCTCGCGCAGCTTGGTCTGCGCCAACTCCAGCGTGTTCACGTTCGCCTGAAACTCCTCGCCCGAGAGGCGACCCCGCTCTCGAAGGACGCGCCACGTGGCGGCGATGATCTCTTTCTGCCGCTCGGCGAAGGCCCTCTCGCGCTCTTCCGCCCCCTGACCGGTCGGCATCTGCTGCGCCTGACGGAACCGCCGATCGAAGGGACGCACTTCGAGGAAGTAGATGTCGCTGGCCGCCTCGCCGGGGCCGGTCACCGTGTTCGTATCGCGCGCCTTGACGTAGTAGCTGATCACATCGCCGGGCTCCAGATTCAGCTCCTCCAGGAAGAACGTATACGAGCCGGTGATCGCCCGAACGGGCGCGCCCGACGCGCGGGGTCCCCGTGGGGTGCCCGCGCGGTGAAGGAGGATCGTCTGTTCGGGCCCGCCATTGACCGAGTAGCGCAATTCCACCAGAGCGACGCCATAGTCATCCTCGACGCGCGCTTCAGTGAAGACCTCCTGAATGGCCGTCACCTGCAGATCGCGCCCCGGCTTCTCGATGACGATCGTCGGCGGCGCATCCTCAAGCGCCGTGATGGTGTACTCGCGCGAGGCCGCATATTCCTCCCCGACAAACGGCCGCACGCGAACGTGGTAGCGCGCGTCTCTCTTGATGACGATCGGCGCGGTGAAGCGCATCTCCCCGCGGGCACCCCACGCGATCTCCGGATCGCGTGGGGACCCCGTGTCAGGGGCCATCGCCACCGAGGTCCCATCATCGAAGACCAACCGCGCCTCGCGCACGCGCCCATTCAGATGGGCGATCACCGTCACGCGCGTCCCCTTCACCGCCGTGATCTCCCCCCCATCGTCCACCTTTCGCGGCGCTTGCCCCGTGTACGCCGGATAGGTGTAGATCACCTCCAGCCGACTCACCCGCGGCCAATCCACAACTTCGATTCGGAACGTGGGGGAGCGAACCGCGCGAGCTTCCACATAATATTCAACCGTCTGCTGGAGGTCGGAGAAGAGGAACCGAAATGTTCGAGGCTCCACACGCCGCATCACACGTTCCTGCCAGTTCGATTCCCCGCGCGGCCGAAAGACCAAACGCGCCGATTCCGCCTCGAAGTTGTGCAGCGTGGCCGTCACGACCTGATCCAGGCCGCGGGGAATCCGCGTATCTCCCGGATGCACGCGAATCGCGAAGCCGGGCGGCGCGGCGATCGCCCACGGCCAATAGAGCTGCTGCCAGCCCCTGCGCAACGCCCCCGGACCGAACAGCGCCAACGCTCCGAACAGGACGACGGGGGCGACCGCCAGGATCGCTCGAAGACGCCAGACGCGGGTCGGCAGAACGCTCTCCTGGCTCACCGTCGAACACTGCGCCAGCGCATCAGCGATCAACCGCTGGACGAGCACCGGAGAGAAGCCTCCGGCGCGTTCGCCAGAGGGACCTCGGGGTCCCCCGCGTGGGGTGCTCACGAGGATCTCGACAGCCGTCACCAGCCGATCCTCCAGTCGTGGCTCGCGCTCTTCGATGAAGCGCGCGAAGGTCACCTCATCAGGACGACGGCGCAGCGGTCGAAAGACGCACACGTACGCCGCCCCGAGGAGAACGATGATCGTGCCCACGCGAAGGATCATCATCGCCACCGGCGCCATGGGCGCGCGCGCGGTCACGATCCCCGCCAGAACCACCCACCCGAGAACCGCGAACGCCCCAAAAGCCACACGCTCGAGCAGATGTCCCCACATCCAGCGCCGACGCAGGCGATGAACGAGATGAAGCAGTTCCTCCGACGAACGCATCATCATGACCCCCTCCCTTCCTCTCGCAAAGAGGCGCCCAGCGAGCCCCCCACGGGGACCCCGATCGAACGACGCCGTCCAGAAGCGCGCTCGGCCAGGATGGCTTCCGAGAGAAGGAGCAAAATGGCCGCCAGGAGCAACGCGCGCCATGCTCGGCTTCGCTCCGCCGCCACGACGCCCACATCCGCCGCGCGCTCACCTCCGGCACTCAAGGCAGCGTCGTTCGATCCCGATTCCCGCCCGCCCAGGGACGCCAGGAATTGGTCGAGCTCCCCTCCTTCCAAAGCCCGCACGTCTGACTCGCCCGCCTCAACGTTGACCGCAATGGGCTCCTCTCCACTCAGGCGTCGCAGACGATAAAAGCCCACCTGCTCCGGGATGAACCGCCGGGCTCCTCCCACCGGCTCCTCACCGAACCGCAGGCGTTCCCCATCGGGAGCTCGCACGATGACCGAGGACCCGGGGTCCCCACGCGATCCGAAAGTCGCGTCAGGTGCCCACGAGGCGTCCTCCCCGTCCACAGCAATACTCTCCCCCACGCGGAAAAAGGGCGGCGGCGAGGCGCGTCTCACCGCCGCGAGCAGTTGATGAATGAGTGGGGCATACAGCGGCGTGAGCGGGAGCGTGCTCCAGCGCGCATCCAGACCGAAGGCGAGCAGAATCACCTTTCCCCGCCCACGCGTGATCTCCACAATGGCCGGTCGCCCATCTGAAAATCGCGCCAGGACGAGGGCCGCCGAAGAGGGCGCGCGCGCGCTCCCCTCCGTCGCATCGAGCGCGAGCCCGGCATATCCCCAGAACTGTACGCGGGAGAAATTCGCCCGCCGCGGGTCCGCAAAAGGGCGAAAGATCGGATGCTCGGTCGCCATCTCCGTGAGCCACACGGGCTCCTTCAGAGGAGCCCCGCCCTCCTCCATGCGCACGCCCAGCCAGGAGCCGAAGGCCGCATTGAACGCGCGCGCCTCCGTCTGAGGATCGAGCGCCAAAATCATCCCACCGCCCTCGGTGACGAATCGGCGAAGAGCCGCCGCCCATCTCTCGTCAAGAGCGGTGGGATCCACAAGCACCACCGCCTCGGCATCGACGAGGTCCCCCTGAGGAGCCTCTCCCGCCCCCGCCAACGTTCGCACCCGGGGTCCCCACGGGGTGCCCACGACGATCCGTTCCGGGCCAAAAGCCTCATCGGCCAGAAGCGCCTGCTGTATGTAGAAGCTCGCCCGCTCCGATCCGAGGTCCCCGCGCGATCCAAGCGCCCCCGGCGCACGCGTTCGCGTGCCATCCAGGATGAGCACCGGCTTCGGCAGTTCGCGCCGAAGGACGAGGAAGAAGCGATCGTCCTCGGGCAGCCGGTCAGGATCCGCTTCGAGGCGAATCCGATTGCTCCCCGGATCAAGAGGGAAGTCGGTGAATTCGACCGTCGCGACGGCATCCGGGTCCAGCTCGATCGCCTGCTCCTGTACGAGCCGATCATTGACCGAGAGGCGAATCTTCGTGCGCGCTCTCGCGCTCCGGAAATTCCCCACACGCACAAGAAGGCGTCCCGGATACCGCCACGAGGTCTCCTTGGAGCGCTCCGACGGCGCCACGCGCGAGAGCACGCGCACGTCCACAATGGCGTGGTTCTCACCCACCTCAGAGGCGACCGAAATCGGCACCACCCGAGGTCCCCGCGAGGGAGACGCCACAGGCTCCCCACGCGATCCGAAGATCACATGGCGGGCACCCCACGCGATCTCCGGATCGCGTGGGGACCCCGTAGGCGCCCACCCGGACTCGCCCGCTTGCCTCCCTGAACGATGAAAATCCGAGATGAGGTAGATGATCTTCTCCCCCTCCGCGGCGTTCTCCAAAAGCGCGAGCGCCGCCTGCACCCCGCGCGCATAATCGGTCGCGCGAAACGTCGGGCGAAGCGCCCGCACAGCCGCGCGCGCCGCCTCTCGATCGCGTCCCAGCGGCGCGCGGACCTCCGCGATCGTGGAGAACCCGATCACGCCCACGCGAGCGCCCTCAGGGGCGCGCGCCAGAATCTCCTCGGCCTTCTCCTGCGCGCGCGCGAAGCGCCCCCCATAGCGCATGCTGAACGAGCAGTCCAGCAGCACGACGAGCGCCGTCCCGGACAGCTCCCCCGCCCCACCACCACGCCAATACGGACGCGCGAACGCCAGAACGAGTAGCAGCAAGGCCCCCGAGCGCAGCAGAAAGAGCAACCAATATCGCATGCGCCGGCGCCGGTGGATGGGCTCAGGCAACCGGCGCAAAAACAAGACCGATGCGAACGGAATGCGTGGCTGAGGCTCCCGCCGCCTCAGATGAACGAGCACGGGGACAAGGAGCGCGAGCGCGCCCAGCAAGAACCATGGACTCAGAAACGACATCAGGCGTCCTCCCCCTCACGACCAGCGAGCCCGCCGCCCAAGATAAGCGAAGAGCGCTTCATCGAGCGGCTGCGTCGTGAACATTCGCTGATACCCGATCCCGTGCGCGCGACAGAAGCGCTCGATCTCGTCCAGGTGCCGACGCACAGCCTCGCGATAGCTGGCCCGGAGCGCGTCAGGAGCCACAGGCACGTCTTCCCCCGTCTCGACGTCCACAAAGCGCGCCGTCTCGGTGAACGGAAACGCCACCTCCGATTCATCCAGAATCTGAAAGACGATCAGGTCCTGTCCCTGAGCGCGAAGGAGCCGCAGGGCGGAGCCGAGTGTCTCCAGCGGCTCGTACAGGTCCGAGAGCAGCACAACGAGGCCGCGTCGCCGGAGGCGTTCGGCGATACGCCGCAGGGCTTCGGAGATCGCCGAAGCTCCGCCCGGCTTCATCCGCTCCAACGCGCCCAAGACCCGATGCAGTTGACCCGGACGCCATCGCGCGGGAAGATAATCCACGATTCCGCGATCAAAGGTGATCAGCCCCACAGCGTCATTCTGTCGCGTCGCCAAGTACGCCAGCGAAGCCGCCAGATAACACGCATATTCCCGCTTCTCGATCGCCGGCGGAAGCCGATACGTCATCGAGGCGCTCACATCCAGCAGCACATGCAGGCGCGTGTTCGTGTCGCCGCGGAACCTCTTGATGTAGGCTCGATCAGTCCGCGCCAGCACCTTCCAGTCCAGATAGCGCAGGTCGTCGCCGGGCATGTACGGGCGATATTCCACAAAGTCCATGCTGAAGCCGATGTGCGGCGAGCGGTGCAGACCGGCCAGAAACCCCTCGACGACCGTGCGCGCCAGAAGTTCCAGCGAGGCGATCTTCGCCAGCACCTCGGGGCGCAGGAATCGAAACGTCGGACGGGCGTCCTCAGCCGAGCGATTCATACCGAGAGTCCCGATGCCGGTTCCGGCACCGCCTCCAGCAAGCGGCGGATGATCTCCTCCGAGGTCACCCCTTCGGATTCGGCCTGAAAGTTCACGAGGATGCGATGGCGCAAGACGGGATACGCCAGCGCCCGCACATCCTCGCACGAGACGTGGTACCGACCGTTCAAGAGAGCGCGGGCTTTCCCCCCCAGGATGAGAAACTGCGAAGCCCGCAAGCTCGCCCCCCAACTGACCCAGCGGCGTACGAAATCGAAGGTCCCGTTCTCGGGACGGCTGGCGCCCACCAGGCGCACGGCATAGCGGATGACCGGATCGGCAGCCGGCACCTGCCGGATCAATCGCTGGAACTCGACAATCTCCCGCCCCGTGATCTGCCGCTCGACGACAACCTCCTGCGGCGCCGTCGTCGCCCGCACAACCTCCACCTCCTCGTCCTCACTCAGGTAGCCGATTCGGATATTGAACATGAAGCGATCCAGTTGCGCCTCCGGCAACGGATACGTCCCCTCCATCTCGATCGGATTCTGCGTGGCCAGCACGAAAAAGGGCTTC
>BEHK01000077.1 GCA_002898775.1 bacterium HR08
CTCCCGGTGGGCGGCGAGGAGAAATCGAACGCGCGTGCACGTATGACGCGCAATCGCTTCGAGGTCACCTCCGAACGCCTCTATAACTTTATTGCCTGAGGCCGACGATAGCAAGACGGCCCTCAGACGTTCAAGAGGACATTATCGCTCAGCCGCACCTTCCCGATCAGTGCCGCCAGCATCACCAGGGCGGGGCGCTCCCCCAGAAGAGGGATCGGCTCCAGCGTCTCGCTATCCACAATGGCGAGATACTCGATGCGGATCGCGGGATGCGCTTCGATGATCTCGCGCATCGCGCGGAGGATGTTCGCTGTGTTCCGCTCTCCGGCGGCCACGAGCACCTGAGCTTTCTCCAACGCTTGTGGGAGCACGCGCGCCATCTGCCGCTCGCGCTCGGTGAGCCGATCGTTCTCGGGCGCGACCGCCAACCCATCGGCCTCGCGCACGATCGGGCAGACGACGACCTCGACATCCACGTGGAGATCTTGGACCATTCGGCGCACGATCGCGACTTGTTGCGCATCCTTCCACCCGAAGATGACGAAGTGCGGATGAACGACGTTGAAGAGGATCACCAAATAGGTCGCCAGCCGGACGTAATGCTCCGGATGGGTCGCCCCGTAGAAGCGTTCGCTCAATCCCCGGACGACCACCTCCGTGCGCGTTCCCTCGTTGAACAGCTCCACACGCTCCGGAGCGAAGACATACTGCACCCCCAAGGGGGAGAGCACCTCGACGTCATCCGAGAGATACCGCACGCGCTTCTCTCCCCCTTCCTTGCGCTCCTCCCCAGGCTTCTCCTCAGCTCCCAGTGCTGGGGGCGCGATCGAGACGACAACGACCTCCGCCAGCTCGTGCGCACGACGAATGAGGCTCAAATGCCCCTCATGCAAATGCCCAGCCGTCGGGATCAGGCCGATCGTCCGCCCCTCAGCCCGGCACTTCCGAGCCACGGCCTGCATGCGCGCGGCGCTTTTGATGACCTCCATAGCTGAGCGTCTCGCCAAGCGTATTATAGTGAAACCCTTTGCGAATCAAAACCCCCCGAACGTCCCCGCTGTCTCGGCGCCGCTCGCTCCAGCACGCGTCGCCTCCTTTACTGAATGCCCGAATGTGCTATGATGATAATGGCCGCTTGACTTCACTCCAGATCGGAGCCGAAGGCGAAGCGGCCGCGAGAACGCCGGATGGGGACATCAAACCGAACATGAGGAGGTGACGCTATGCCGGTGTACGAGTACCGCTGCACGCAGTGCAATCGAAAGTTCACGGTGACGATGAGCATCGCCGAGTATGAGAAGAAGAAGGTGAAGTGCCCCAAGTGCGGAAGCCGAAAGGTCGAACAACAACCGGCGGCCTTCTATGCGGTGACTTCGAAGAAGAGCTGAAGCCCGTGAGCGAACGAACCGATGCTCCCTCCTCCGCGGCCGCCGAGGTGATGTCGCGCCCTCTCGCGCGCGCAGAGCGAGAGTGAGGATGATCGCCTGTCCACGGTGCGGGACGGAATCACTGGCAGAGGCGCGCTTCTGCCGTCGGTGCGGAGCGCGCCTGTCGGAATCTCCCTCCGAGGAAATCCCCACGCGAGTCCTGGAAGCTCCGCCCACCTCTCCCCTGGAGCCGCGACCGACCGGACCGGCCTATGTCCCCCCGGCGATCCCCTCCGGTTCACCTCCGCCTTCAGAGATTCGCGTGGATGTGGGGCGATGGCTCTCGGAGGGATGGGCGATCTTCGTGCGGCAGTGGCCGACGTTCGCCCTGGCCACGCTCGTTGCCTCCTTCCTCTCCCTGGTGACGCTCACCATCGCGACGGGCCCCTTCCTGCTGGGCCTCTATTTCATGGCTTTTCAAGCCATGCGGGGCGAGAAGATTCAACTCGGCGATCTCTTCAAAGGGTTCGAGCAGTTTGGGCTCGCCTTTCTGGCCTGGCTCATCGAGGTCTTCATCCACGCCTCGCTCGGAGGGTTCACGGAACACGCCCCCCTGATGGGACTCATCTCGCTCGCCTTCTCTCCCTTGGCCTTCGCCCTCTTCGCCTTCGTCTACCCCTTGATCCTGGACCGCAAGATGGACATCGCTTCGGCGTTGAACGAAGCCTGGAGGATTGTCGTCTCGCGCCAGTGGGTGATGTTCTGGGTCTTGGGCGTCGTCCTCATGCTGCTGCTGACGGCGGGTTTGCTCGGATGCTTCATCGGCGTGTTCATCACGGCGCCGTGGATCATCTGCGCGATGGCCGTCGCGTATCGGGACATCTTCGGCGTGCAATCATGGCCCCCGGAGCCCCTGTGGCCATCATCGGGGGCGCGGACGTCGAGCTGACACGAGGGGCCTCATCCACTCGGCGATCCGATCTCCAGAATCCCCGCTTCCTCCTCGGAAGGCCGCTCAGATGCGGCGAAATGCTCAACGATGCGGCGCGCCAGCCGTTCCCCCACGAAGGGACGCAATTCTTCGATCGTCGCGCGCCGGATACGCGACACGCTCCCGAAGTTCCGCAGCAGAAGCTCCTTCCGCTTCTCCCCGATCCCGGGGATCGCCAGCAATTCCGAAGCGAAGTCGCGCTGCCGCCGACGCCGGCGATGGAAGGTCACGGCGAACCGATGCGCCTCGTCGCGAATCATCTGGATCAGGTGGAGCGCGGGCGAATGGCGATCGAGGATGAGCGGATCCGCCCATCCCTTGACATAGAGGATCTCTTCCCGCTTGGCGATCGCCGCGACCGGCAGCTCCCCCAAGTTCAACGCCTCAAGCGCCTCCACCGCTGCGCGCAGTTGCCCCCTCCCCCCATCAATGAGCACGAGATCAGGAAGCGGGCGCGCTTCGCGCAGCAGGCGCGCATATCGCCGATGGACGACCTCGCGCAGCGCGGCATAGTCATCCCCCTCCCGCGCCGTCCTCACGAGGTACTGGCGATACTCGCTCTTGCGCATCGTCCCGCCCTCGCATACCACGAGCGAGGCGACCATCTCCGTCCCCCGCAAATGCGAAACGTCGAACGCTTCGATCCGCTCCGGCAGCCGCGGCAGGTTCAGCGCGCGCGCTACGTCTTGCAGGACGTCCGGCGCCTCCGGGCGAAGCACGCGGAAGTGCTCCTCGAAGGCGAGCTTCGCATTCTGCGCGGCGAGCGCCACCAACTCCCGCTTCATCCCCCGCTTCGGCTCATACACGCGCACGCGCCGCCCCTTCTTCTGACTCAACCATTGTTCGATCAAGGGGCGATCCTCGATGGGGACGGGCAGCACGATCTCCGCCGGGACATACTCGCCCGCGGCGTAATACTGCACGAGCACCTGCGCCAGGAAGCCCCCGAGATCCCCGGGCGGCAACGCCTCCCAATAGAAATCGCGCTTGCCGATGATCTTCCCCGCGCGCATGGTGAAGAGGTAGAGGGCCAGGCGCCGCCCGTCCGTGTGCAGACCGAAGATGTCCGCATCCACCTCGGTCGTGAGGGCCATCTTCTGCTCCTCGCTGAGCCGCTCCACAACGCGCAAGAGATCGCGATATCGGGCGGCCGCCTCGAACCGCAACTCCTCGGCGGCCCGCTCCATGCGCTCGCGCAAGCTCTGCGCGAGATCCCGATTCTTCCCCTCCAGAAACATGCGCACGTCGCGCACGGCCTCCCAATACGGCTCGCGACCGAAGAGCCCTTCCACGCACGGCCCCAAACAGCGCTTGATCTGATATTGCAGGCATGGCCGCCCCTTCCGCCGATAGGTGTGGAAGACCTCGTCCGAACATGGGCGCAGCCGAAACTCCCGTTGAATGAGATCGAGCAGTTGATCGGCGAGCGAAGCGGGTAAGTAGGGACCGAAGTAGAGCGCTCCATCGCGCTCGATCCTCCGCACCTTCAGCACGCGCGGGAACGGCTCGTTGATGGTCAGCTTCAGGTGCGGATAGTGTTTGTCGTCCTTCAGCAGCGCGTTGAACCGCGGCTGATGCTGCTTAATGAGGTGGCTCTCCAGGATGAGCGCTTCAATCTCCGTGTCCGTGACGATATATTCGAGGTCCGCGATCTGAGCCACCAGCTCCGCGGTCTTCACATCCCGCCAGCGCGAGGCATGGAAATACTGGCGCACGCGATGGCGCAGATTCTTGGCCTTCCCGATGTAGATGATCGCTCCGGTGCTATCGCGATAGAGATAACACCCGGGGGCTTCGGGAAGCCGCCGGATCTTCTCCGCGAGCGTCATAGGCCGAACGCCTCGAGCATCTTCTCGGTCATATAATAGAGCGCGACGCCGAGGAAGACAACGAGCGAGGACGCGCTGCGCGTCTCCCGATTGATCTCCGGGATCAGGTCAGAGGCCGCGACATAGAGCGTCACGCCGGCCGAGAGGGGGAAGGCATAGGGGATCGCTCCGCGCGCGACGCTGACCAGGAGCACGCCCACGAGCGTGGCCACCGCCACGGCGGCGCTCGCCCATCGCGCGGCGCGGCGCGAGCGCCCCGAAGCGAGCACGATCGAAGCGACGGTGAACCCCTCCGGCAATTTGTGCAAGAGGATGGCGATGAACAGGAGCACGCCCAACCGATGCTCCACATGAAATCCGGCGGCGATGGCGACGCCGTCAAAGAACGCATGGAGCGCCACGCCACCGACCGCCGCCCAGACGACGTGCCGCCCCGAGAGCGCCTCCGCATGCGTCTCTTCCCCGAAATGAAAATGCGGCGCCACCGTGTGCTCGAACAATTGGATGAGCAAGTACCCGGCCAAGACCAAGATCAGCGGGGGGGTCGAACGCCCTCGCCAGGGATCCAGATCCAGGCTGGTCGGCAGCACCTTCAGGAAGACGGCGGCCAAGAGGAATCCGGCCCCCAAGGCCAAAGGGTACGACAGCAGCGAGCGGCGCGCGATCAGACGCGGCCACGTCACCCATAATCCGCCCATGACATTGGCGAGCGCGGCCATACCACCGAAGATCACCGCATCCATCGGCCCCTCTCCCCACGCCCCGTCCGAAGGCCTAAAGCAAAGAGTATACCCTCGCCCCCTCACGACCTCCAATGATGCCCTCGCGGCATCGCCGCTCCGTAGGATTTTCAAACTTTCTTGGCCACGGCACCATCCTATAGAGGTGGAGACGGTCGCAAGAGAGGGCGCGACCGAACTCGCCACGAATTCGGAAAGCGCGGAGATAAGGAGGAAGGGATGATGCGAGGCAAACGGATGGCGATCTCAGGGCTCGTGCTCCTGAGCGTGATCTGGGGAGGAGGGGTTGCGTGGGCACAACGTCCGGCCGAGGTGCTGCGCTTGAGGGAGCGCCTCGGACTCACGCCCGAGCAAGTCGCCCGGATTCAAGAGCTGATCAGGACCCACCGAAACGACGTCTTCCCGCTGCAGCAGGAACTGCGGGCGAAGACGCACGAGCTGCGCAATGCTCTGGAGGCCCCGAACCCCGATGCCACAACCGTCGGACAGCTCCTCTTGGAGCGCCGCGCGCTGCGACAGCAGCTTCGAGAGAAGAATCAGAAGCTGCGCGCGGACATCGAGGCCGTGCTCACGCCGGAGCAGAGGCAGAAGCTGAGCGAATGGCGACAGACGCGCCCACCACTGCGTGGACCTCGAGGGGGCCTTCTGGGCGCTCGGGCCAATAGACTCCCCGGCCCTCCCCGATAGCTCGGGATGTCACGAATGCCTCTTCGTGAGCGGCGATCCCTCGGCGATGATGATCATGGCCGAGGGATCCGCGCTATCTCCCTCACCACGCGCCCGTGGATTCCATCTCCCCTGACGCATCTTGCGCGCGCGCGCGAAACTCGCTAGGTTTCCCCTCGTGCGGGATCAAGTGGCACGATCATCCAGTCGCCTGGCGATTCTCTGGGCGCTCCTTCTGAACGCCATCGCCCCCCCGGCGAGCGCAGCGCATGACCCAGTCGTCACCTTCGGCGAATCGGCTCCGATCGGACTTCACGTGCACCTTCGCGATCTGCGTCCTCGGATCCTCGCTCCCGGCGAGCTCGTGACCGCGCGCGTGCTGTTGCAGAACGATCGGGACGAGGCCGTCGAGGTTGAAACGCTGCATCTGCTCGTCTTGAGCCCCGATGAGAAGACCGTTCTCGAAATCCTCCCTCCGGAGGCACCCGCGCCTTCGGAGATCGCGCCCGAAGTGATCGCTCCTCGCGGGCAGCGCCTGCTGACGCGCTCCTTCCGAGCGGTCACCTCGCGCGCGTCGTTTGTTGGTCGTTGGCGTCTCGCCGCATTGGCTCGCGTACGCTCCTCCCAAGGGATCCACCTTTCCATCTCGCCGGCACGAGAGATCACCGTCGCCCGGCTCCGCATGCACCATCTCACGGTCTTCCCGACAGTGCTCCCCGATTGTCAGGGAGCGACCGCCGTCGGGTTCGAGTTGGAGATCCATAACGTGACCTTCAATCCGGTGGACGACGCGCAACTCCTCTATGAGCTGCGGGAGCGCGGGTCTCAAGCCCTCCTGGCGAGCGGGCGCCTGCAACTTGGTCGTCTCGCCGCTGGGGAACGGTGGCGCATCCGCTCGGTGGAGCCTGTGGCCGTCCCGACGCCCGCGCTCATCCCCGGACGACGCTTGGTCCTCGACTTCCTCCTGCAGCCGGAAGCGCTCGCCGAGCGCCGCTTCCTCGTGATCGGCACGGGCGCTGATGTGAAGGTGGAGGACGTCAGCATCGCCCCACCGGATCAAGCGCCAGGGGATTCAATCCTCCCCGGAGAGACGGTCGCCCTCGGATTCACACTCATCAATCGCGGGAATCAACAGGGGACGAGCCCGATGCTCGAAGTGCGCCTGAGCGCGCGCGCCGGTGAGACGCTGTTGCGCGTGGAGCCTGACACGATCCGACTGCCAAACGTTGCGCTCGCCCCCTGTGGAGGAAGCCTTCGCATCGGTGTCACTTCAGAGGTGCCTTCGAATATTCCGGCTCCGCAGCTCTTCATCCCCCCGGAGGCTGAGGAAGGCGAGGCGATCGTGCAGTTCCACGTGGGGCGAACCGCTGAAGAAGCGACGACGGATACGGATGAAGAGCCCCCGCGCGCGAGTTTCCATATAGACCTGCCGAACCTGCGCCTGCTGGATGCCTCTGTTCCTCCGGAGATCCTGCTCGGTCAAAGCGCAAGCTTGCGGTTCCGCGTCGCGAATGTGCGGGATCATCCGCACGATCGCGCTCCCGCTCCGGCCGGTGTGCGCGTGCGCGCCGAATTGATCCAGAAGGGACGACAACTGGCGCAAGCGGAGTTTCGAACGCGCCGTCCGCTTGAGGCGGGACGATCCGAACTCCCTCCTGGAGACTTCGCGCTGCGCGTGCCCGCACAGGCTGAGGAAGGCCCCGCGCTCGTGCGTCTGGAAGTGGATCCGCCGACCGAGGAACGCCCGCGCGGCGACGTGCGCGAGTCGAACGAAGCGGACAACACCGTGGAACTCCCCATTCAGCTCAAGACGCCGCTCCCCGATTTGGTCGTAGAAGCCGCGCGCCTCCTCGCCCCGGGCGATCCCCCGACGCTCGTGATCGGCGCGCCGACGGCGCTCTTTTTCCTCATCGCCAATCGAGGCGAAGGCGCCGCCGATCCGGCGACGCATGAGATCACCCTGGCGTTCACGATCACCATCGGCCCCTTCCCCCTTCAACTCCACGCTCCTCTTCGGACCGTGGAGACGCCGCGCCTGGGTCGTGGTCGCTTCACCCCCTTCCTCGTCACGCTTTCCGTCCCGCCGGTCGTCCAACTCCCCGGCCTTCTTCTGCCCATCCCCATTCCTCCAGGGCCCGCCATGCTCCGCATCACCGCCGATTCGCGGCGGAGCGTCGAGGAGACGAATGAAGACAACAACACGACTCAAATCCCGGTGGTGCTCGTCCCTCCGCCCTCAACGGCCAATGGGAGCACACTGCCCCTCACGGATTCGCACTGGAAGCAAAGCGTTTCGATCCCCCCGCGAGGAAGAGACCATACCTGGGAGGAAAAGTCGCCGCCGGAATGAAGAAGGGATCACCTCCAGATGCCGCGCCTGATACGGGCGCGCCAGATCAGGAACCCCGGGCAGGTCAATTCATCCTCCTCGTCCATCCGTCGAATTCTTTGAGAGCCGACACCACGGCAGCGAGCTCCTCCTCCGTCATGGCGTTATAGAACGGGAGGCGGAGCAAGCGATCGCTGACGTCTTCCGTAACAGGGCATTGGCCGGGATGCCCTCCGAAGCGCCGGCCCATCGCCGATAGATGCAACGGCTGATAGTGAAAGACGCTCAGGATGCCGCGCGCCTTGAGGTGCGCGATCAGCGCCTGCCGCTCCTCCAGCGAGGGCATGAGCAGATAGAACAGGTGATACGATTGCTGGCAATGCGGCGGGACATAGGGGAGCCGAACGCCGTGCGCCTCGGCCCATTCCTTCAAATGCTCGGCATAGTACTCCCAGATGCGACGACGTTTGGCCTGAATCTGCTCGCGGACTTCGAGCTGAGCGTAGAGGAACGCCGCCAGAAGGTCCGACAAGAGATAGCTCGATCCCACGTCAACCCAGGTGTACTTATCCACCTCGCCTCGGAAGAAGCGCGCGCGATCGGTCCCTTTTTCGCGAATGATCTCCGCGCGCTCGATGTATTGCGGATCGTTGATGATGAGCGCCCCGCCCTCGCCGCAGGTGATGTTCTTCGTCTCGTGGAAGCTCAAGGCAGCCAGACATCCAAACGTGCCGAGCGGCTTCCCCTTGTAGGTGCCGAACAACCCGTGCGCGTTGTCCTCGACGACGGCCACGCCGTGACGCCGGGCGGTCTCCAGGATGGCTTCCATCTCGCACCCCACACCCGCGTAGTGCACGACGACGATCGCCCGCGTGCGCGGCGTGATGAGCCGTTCGAGTTGGGTCTCATCCAAATTGAGTGTATCCGGGCGAATGTCGGCGAAGACGGGCCGCGCGCCCCGCAGGACGAACGCATTGGCCGTCGAAACGAACGTGAAGGACGGAACGATCACCTCATCTCCCTCTCGAATGTCCAACAACAGGGCGATCAACTCCAAGGCGTGCGTGCCCGACGGGGTGAGAAGCACTTTCAGCGCCCCTAACTGTTTTTCCAAAATCTCCCGGCATTTCTCAGTGAAGGGGCCATCGCCCGAGATATGTCCGTTCGCAACCGCTTGAACCATATAAGCCTGTTCTTGGCCCTCGAACGATGGCCAGTTAAATGGGATCCTATACATCACACCTCCGCCAGGAGCACAAGCACATCCCCGCGTCGATCCGAGTTGAGGAAGTAAAGCCAGTAAAGGGACGTCGCAAGAAGAGATGTTATCCAATTGAACGAACCGATCCCAATCTGGCAATAGTTTTGGAGCGAGCGGACGATAGGCGAGTAGAAAGGAAAGCCCCAATAAATCGTCCTTCTTACTTTGAATCCAACGGCTGCCGCTTTCTGCTCTAACTCCCCAAGGCGGTAATTTCGTGCATGGCCAACGCGCTCGTCCCACCGACGGTAGCGTTCAAAGTCTCCCGCGATTGTTGTCACCAGGAAGTACTTCCCGGTCATGGCATGCATATTGCGCAAAGCCGCCACGTCATCGGGAAGATGCTCCAACACTAATGAGCAAAAGACCAAATCCCAATGTCCGTCAAGCCGTTCTTTTTGAATGTCCAAAAGGTAATATTCCCCGCCCGTCAACTCGCGGGCACGTTCGAGAGCCCATGCGCTAATGTCCACTCCGGTGTAACGCTTCAGCTTTCGTCCGCGGGCCAATAATTCCCAATGAATACCTGGCCCACATCCGACGTCCAGGACGCTTTCGTATTCAATGTCGTGAAGCATTTTTGCAACGAGACGTCGCAGATGACGATGGGTAGGTCCCTTATAGCTAAGGTCACTGTAGACTTGGGTCCACATCTCGTTGTAATCAGGAGGTAACGATCCGCTCATCATGTTGATAAATCCTCAGGAAACTTTCTCCCTCCCCAAGAGGTCGAGCATAGCCGGAGTGATGATCCGAAGCTGAGGGAACTGCCTTTGGAGAATGAGATTCTCCGTCACGGAATCATTGACCATGATGCATGTTTCTGCCTGGATCCCATAGGTTCCCATGATCCTCTCTAACTCAGTTAGCTTATCGTCCGTTATTCGGACTTCTAGGAAGAAATCAGGGATCCTGTGACTCTTGAGGATCCGATTCGCCTCAGGGTTCTTGGTGAGGAGTATCTGGCTAATCCCCCTATTGTTAAGATCATAGAGGCAGGCAATCGCTTCGGGATTCGGTTTTCCATCCTTGCGGATGAGCGTGTCGTCCAAATCCCAAACGACCCACTGAAAGCTCTCCACCTCGCAGCAATTCCTCAGGCAGCGATTAAGAAGGACCTTCGGGATCGGCCGAGGGATTTCCACCTCATAGCCCATGAAGAGAAACACTGACAATAGTGGGATGTTGACCCCTGACAGCCGCGTCAGCGTCATCGAACCAGCGACCCGGCAATTGATTTCCATAAGCACAGGCCGGCCTTCTCGATTCATCTTAAACTGGGCGAACCAAGGACCCTCAATCCGAATCTCCTCAGCGATTCGCCTCACCGCCTCCTCGACTTCCGTCATGAGAACCCCTTTTGTGCCCAACGCTATATTACGCCCAATTCGCCCTCTGAGACGGACCTGCAAAAAGCGAAGGCGACCATCGAGATCATTCAAGCAGTCTACAGTGAATTCGTCTCCGGGCAAGTATTCCATGACAAGAAGCCCCTTTTTCAAAGCGATCTGCAATTCCTCCATTGTCGTCACGAGCATCCCCCCTCGCGCGCCACTCCCAATATCCGGTTTGGCATAAGCGGGCAGCTCGAAATTGGTGGAGTCATAACGATGGGGAACAGGAATGATGCCTCTGAGGCGCTCGTACACTTTCGATTTCGAAAGGACAAGATGGGCCGTTTCGCTGTTGGGGGTGATAAAGGTCGCATGAGGCAAGCGCCATTTTGAGAACTCAGCCACAAGAAGATCCATCGTGGGGAAGACGACATCTATCCGGTGCTCCTGAAGCAACCTTTCCATGCGTTCCTTAAAGTCAGGCTGGTAATAGCTGGGACAAACAATGTAATTCTTCAGAAGAAGCCGAGAGGGATCGTACTCGACGTCAATGCTGCTTCCCCCGAAAAGGATGATCTTGTTGCTGTGAATCAGCGAGTTAATAATCTCCAGTCCGGGCTCATTACAAGACGGAAAGACGAGAACCCTGAACATCACTCTACTCTTGATGATTTTTTGGCCCAGTGGCGGTGCGCCTCGTGGATCTCATCCGAAGTCGCTTCCCTCTGCACATAGGCCGGTCGGTCCATCAGGCGGAAGTGCATCCGGGCCAGATATTCGCCGATGATGCCGAGCGATAGCAGTTGCGCCCCGGAGAAGATCGCAATCACCGAGGCCAAAAAGGGAAAGCCCGGGACGCTCCCGCCATAGAGCAAATAGCGTCCGACGACGTAGACCAATACGCCCAAACCGAAGAGAGAGAAGGTGAAGCCGATCAGGCTCGCCACTTGCAGCGGGAACGTGCTGAAGCCTGTCATCATGTTGAGGGCGTGGGTGACGAGCTTGCCGAAGGTGTAGTGGGAGGTCCCGATCGGTCGCGGGTCGTGCCGAACGGCGACGGTTGCGAACCGAGCCGCTCCCCACGTGAGCAAGACATCAATGGAGACAAAAGGACCATGGTAGTTGGCGAAGGCTTCCCGCAGCGGCGTGCGAAACGCGCGGAAGGCACTGACATGGCGGGCCACCTCGGCTCCCACGGCGCTCTGCAACGCCAGCTTCGTGATGCGCGAGGCCAGATTCCGCCAGAATCCATGAGGCGCCTGAAGCGGCGTCCCGTAGACCACATCATACCCTTCTGCCAGTTTCGCTAAAAGCTTC
>BEHK01000078.1 GCA_002898775.1 bacterium HR08
CAGCCGAGCCAGATGGCCGTGCCTTCGTACCCGGCGAGCAGATTCTCCGGTGTGCCGCCTCCCGAAGGCACGACGAAGACGCTCCCGGCATAGGGATCGTCCAGCGATGTTGCGCCCAGCCACGCGATCCATCGGCCATCGGGCGACCAGCGCGGATGCGTGAGCTTGCCTTCGGTCTTGACGAAGAGGCGCGGCTCGCCCCCCTCAGCCGGAACGCGCATGAGCTTCACCCGCATGAAGGAATCATCCACGAGCGGCGTCTCGGCGGCCGCCAGGATGAACTCGCGTCCATCGGGCGACCAATCGAAATCGTGCACGGTGACCTCGCTGCGGGTGACCAAGCGTGTCTCGCCTGTTTGCACATCCACGACGTAGAGGCGAATGTGCTTGTAATTGCGATCGGCGACGATCCAATCCCGCCCTTCGCGTTCGGCCTGCTGCTCCTCTTTCGTCTTCGGATCGGTGACGGTGTAGGCGATGCGCCGCCCATCGGGCGACCAGCGGAACATGAGAACCGAATTCTCCGCTCGCGTGAGCGGACGCGCTTCGCCCCCATCGGCCGGGAGGAGATAAATCTGCGTGTGCGGCGAGGCCCAGCGTTGCGAGAGGAATGCGATCCAGCGTCCGTCGGGCGACCATTGCGGTGCGCGATCGCTCTTGTCATTGTAGGTGAAGCGACGCGGCTCGCCGCCCGACGTCGGCATCAACCAGATCTCGCCGAGCGCCGGGCCCGGCCCCTCGTCCTCGCGGCGCGAGCGCATGACCTGAAAGGCGATCTGCCGCCCATCGGGCGACAGTTGCACCTCCGTGATCCATCGAATGCTCAGGATCAGCTCCGGCGTCAAGACCTTCTCTTGAGCCGAAACCGTCAAGGCGAAGGCGAAGAAAAAAAGCGTGACGAAACGTCGTCGGAACCGCCCACGTATCATCGCTTCCTCCTTCGGCGTGATGTCGCGCAGGCTCTGTGCACCTGCGGCAGGTGGATTTTTTCATCTCTCGCGCAGAAATGGAAGTCGGAAAGGATCTTCTTCGGCCCGGACGGCCTCTCCGGCAGAACGACGGCCCGGATCATCCGCCCCGCCATAAAGCCCCGCGTGAGCGGGCGGGCGAATGCGAGCCCAAGGCAAGCCCTAGGACAACCGGCGGCACCACCATTCCCCAAGCCCCCGAAGTGAGTGGCCCATTCGCACGATCGCACGCCGTATTCATCTCGACGACAGCACGACTCCGGCCCGCGCGCGGGCTTGCAACGGGGTTGGGGACCTCCTGTTTAGGCGAATTTCGGTCGCCCGCTTCGCGAGCCCACTTGCGGAAGGGGGTTAGAATCACAATGCGGATTCGCTCGCCTCGGGCGAATTTCGGTCGCCCGCGTGCGCGGGTTGTAGTGTCTTGAGGCGTCGCCTATAATGAGGAACGGCTTATGAGCATTGAAAAATCCGTGCTGGAGAAGATTCGCGCGTTGCCGCTGGAGAAGCAGCAAGAGGTTCTGGACTTCGTCGAGTTCCTCTACAGCAAGAATCGTTCGCTTCAGCGGCGTCAAAGCCTTCGCGGATTGTGGGCTGATCTTCAGGTGGACATCACGGAAGATGACCTTGCTCGCGCTCGACGCGAGATGTGGGGTGGTCTCCCTCGGGAGCTGTGATGGGCTCGGTCGTCGCGGACACGCACGCTATCATCTGGTATTTGGCCGCTTCGCCGAGGCTCTCTGCGGCGGCCCTGGCCAGTTTGGAGGCGACCCTTCACGCGGGCGATGTCATCTACATCGCTTCGATCTCCATCGTCGAGATGATTTACCTGGTGGAGAAAGGACGGCTCCCAGAAGCTGCGCTACAGCGGTTAGGTCAAGCTCTCGCGGATCCGGCGGCAGGTCTTGCCGTCGTCCCGTTGGATACGGCGATCGCGCAACGAATCCGGCACATCCCGCGAGAGGTACTCCCCGATATGCCGGATCGGATCATTGCAGCGACCGCGCTTCAGCTCGATCTCCCTCTGGTCACGCGCGATCACCGGGTTCAAGCTCTGGGCATCAGGGCGATATGGTGATGGCCCCGACACGATCACAAAGAACCGGCGCGAACGAACGACCGATTTGAACGAGACCCATAGGCGCGGACGTGAGTGCGGAATAAGGTTAGCCTCAAAATGAGAGTTCGCTATAAGGCCTGCGAAGCCGGCATGTGAATCTCACCCAGGGCGCGCCGAAGGTGAGGCCTTTGTGAGATGAGGCCTTCCCGAATAAAGCCCCGCGTGAGCGGGCGGGCGAATGTAGCCCGGGGCGAGCCCAAGGCAAGCCCTAGGACAACCGGCGGCACCACCATTCCCCAAGCCCCCGAAGTGAGTGGCCCATTCGCACGATCGCACGCCGTATTCATCTCGACGACAGCACGACTCCGGCCCGCGCGCGGGCTTGCAACGGGGTTGGGGACCTCCCGTTCCTAGGGTTCGCTGCACTCACCCTAGGCTACACTCGCTCGCCCGCACGTAGGGGTTCGTCGGGGGGCATCGGGATCGAAGAGTACTTGAAGCTGGTCTGGAAGGCTGCATCGAAAGGCCACAACGTGGTCACACCAATAGGTCGAAGAGTGCTCGAAGCTGATCGGGAAGGTTCCTTGCTTTCGTCAGGATCGTCTGCACCGATGGAGCATCCCGGCTCATAGCGCAGTGAGCCAGGGCGTTCCGCAAATTGGTCAACCCGTTCCAGAGCTGCCCGATCTTCTCCCCATCCGGTAGGGAAGCGAACCATTCGGGCAAAGCGACCGCCTCGCCGCGAGATCGTGCCGCTGCGGCGCCGAGGGCTTTCTCCACCTCCTCGCGCGTCGAGCGGTCGAGCCAATCCCCTTCCCCTCGCCGGAGAACGAGAAGAGAGAGGATCCACTCACGCGCCAGCGTCATCGCCTGAACGATCAGGTCCTTCTTCAGATAATGCCTGATCAGCTCCAGTTGTCGGCGAAGGTTCTCGCGACTGAGCCGATCAGCCTCGGCGTAGGCCAGGGGTTCCAACTCCGCGCGCACACGCTCGGCGATCACGGCGAAGGGTTTCGCCCACCGCTCCAACTCCGCGCGAGCGTCGTCGAGCAGCGGCAGCAGCTCATCGGCCAATCGCATCACGTCGCGCGGACGGCTGAGGTGCAGAGCGTGGGAGAGGTCGTTGAGCTTCTGAGCGACGCTTTTGAGCCGTCGCGGAAGCGCTCCCCCGGCGCGCTCGCGCCAGAGCGCATTCTGCGCGCGCTCCATCTTCTCGGCCAGCAACGCCGAATCGCTGCGAGAGAGCAACGCCTCCGCTCCACTCAGCCAATCGAGCAGATCAAGCAGCGACGTGAGGTCGAAGACCGGCACCCGATCCGTAGGCTCAGGCGGAGTACGATAGGGATCACGCGCATCGTACGCGCCGTAGACGATGTGCCGGATCGCCACACTTTTGGTTCGACGCAGATAGGATGCGACGGCGAAAACCACGAGGGGCAGCGACCGAAAGGCATGCGTGACATCCAAGATCACCTCCTCATCCTCTCCAACGGCTGCCGCAATCCTATCGAAGATCTCCCACAGCTCGGCTTGCGTCTTGCCCTCAGGGATATCCATCGGATGAAGCGTTTCGCCCAGCCGCTCCTTGAGCGCGCGGAAGTTATCATGTCCTCTCGCCTGGGCCGTGACGCACACCAGCACGCGCTCGGGCGCGAAGAACGCGTGAGCCGCTTCAGGGAAGAGATTCGTCGTGCAGGACCGCTCTCCTCCGTCACCATGCCACACATAGGTGACGGTTTCGTACCGATTGGTGCCGAGGAAAGTGAGCAACGTGATCATCGTCCCTCCCACCGCTGAAAATCGCGATAGGCCTCGCGGCGAACACCACAAGCGATGAGCCGTTCGTAGCTCCTATCGCTGTGGCGCGCCAGCTCGCACACATAGATCGCTTCGCCGTCTTCAAAGTAGAAGACGCGCTCACCACAATGCCCCCTTGGGAAGACCAGGCAATCCGAGTTCCGCACGCGATCCGATTGGCTGATCCGTAACTCGCGCACGCGCAATTTATTGAGCGCCCGGGCGAAGCGCCTCGCGATCTCCGGACCGACCCTCTCATACGTCGCGCGCGCCTTGGACGAAAGGTGCACCGGGACCCCCTCCGCCTGCTGCAGCCGCTCCTTATAGGCTTCGTAGAACGCCTCGCCCGCCGGCGAGAGGAAGGTATAGCCCTCCTCTTCGACAAGGAGCAAGCGGACCTCCTCGCGAACCTCCTCGGGCAATCCGCGCAGCCACGCATCCACATCCGCCGTCTCGCGCAGATCGCTCGCGATCCATTCGAAGAACTCCTCGTGATCCGCCAGCAGCGAATAGTCCCATCCGATCGGAGCCGGGGGCATCTGAATGACGTCGCGGAAGGCTTCGTGGATGTAGTAGACGGGCACATCGAAGAGCAGGCCGACGAGCGTCGCATAGGCGATCTCCGCCTTGAACCCGCCGGTCGCGTTGATGAGCACCTCTCGCCCGTGCTGGCGCTCCCGACGGATCAGCTCAATCATCGTCGCCACGAGCGAGCGCAGCCCGCGCATTTTGAAACGCCTCTCCGCGTATGTGAGATCGGGCACTTCGCGCAACTCGACGTCATGATCCCGACTCCGATAATGGCGCTCAAGCGCCTGCGCGCACAACTTCCCTTCTTCGGTCTGGGAATGGAGGAAGATGATCCGATCCCCTTCTTGGAGAATTCGGGAAAGCGAGTTCGTCTCAGCGCTCGCCCGCTCGGGATCGGTGCGGCGAAGATAGTTCGCCAGTCCGTGCTCGTTCACCTCCTCGCCCTTCAAGTCCCGTTTCGCGTTGTTCAGAAGCGATGTGCCGACAGTGGTGAGTATCGTGCGCATAGGTCACCTCCTAACAGATGAAGATGCGGTGATGCTCACAGGAGCCTCTCGAGCCAAGAGGTTCGCATATCGCGCCTGTTCTACCCCGGACTCACTTTCGTCACTTTGCCCTCCGCCGTCACGGCCATGACTTTCACCTTCACCCGCTTGCCCGGCGGGTGAGGATAATAAGCCGCCTCGAACGTAACGTCCTGATCGAGTCCTCCAAGCAAGCGAACCGTCACTCTCCTGCCGTCGTTGGCGATCACTTCGGCGTCGAGCTTGTCTCCTTGCTTCACCATCGGTCGAGCCGCCGGCTTGGAGGGTGGCGTCGGTGTCGGTGAGGAGGAAGGAGAAAAAGGACTCGGTCGAGCTGCTGACGTCGGCAGCTTGGGCGCCGGCGGCGAAACTTTCGCTTTCTGCTCCGCGGAAGATGCAGAAGTCGGCGGCTTCTTCTCCGGCGCGGGCTTCGCGGCGGGCGCTTGAGTGTGAACCGCTGGAGCTTTCGGCGATGGAGCCTTCGCCGCCTCTGCCTTTTGACGCTTCGTCAGCTCCTCCGCCGGAATTCGCCCTTCGGCGAAGTAGCCGTAGCCGCTGGCCGTCTTGCCGCCAAAGCCCAGTTGTTCGAGCCCACGTTCGAGCCATTCTTGAGCAAGCTGCAGCGCCTCAGCGGAGCGGGCCACGAGCGCGAATCGAAAGATGGGTTTGTCCTCATCACGTTGGCCGACGCCGATGGTCAGGAAGTTCACTGGATTCGGACTCTGCCACTCGGTCGGCAAATTGTTTTTCGGATCACGATAGTAGTCGGGGAAGTGCGGATTCAAGATGTCCACTTCGAGCTTGGGCGGTGCGATCGCATACGCATCGAGGAAGATAACGTCACCCTGCTGGTGTTCCTTCGCCTGACGTTCGTCTTTACTCTCGGAGCCAAAGATGAGTTTGATTTTGGTCGCGTCTTGCCCTGTCAGCTCGGCCCAGGCGCGCGCCACGCCTTTGAGTCCGCTGCCCGGCAGATACGGAAAGCCGTAGAGCGGATGAAAAGCGAATCCCACTTCCATGGGATGCGCTCCACCAAGGCCGGAAAGGATTCGCGCTTCGGCCCGCTTGCCGAAAACAACGGTCTTGTAGCCGTGCTCGCCGAGCGACTGAATCATCTGCATCTGCCGGTCGAGGAAAGCAAAATAGGCCTCGCGCGGAAAATGGTGAGCGATGGCTTCGACTTGTTCGAGGAACCAGCTTTTGACGCTTCTCTTTCGCCTATCCTGTTCGAACGTAGCTTCCAACGTCCAATCGCCATCCCAAATCCAGAGGAATTTGTTGAACAGCAGCCCGATGTTTTGCGCCTGCCGATGAAGCGCTTCCGCCAGTGCACGACTATCGTGAGGCAGCGGAAAGCGAAGCGGAGACGACCCGTTCGTTGGCCGTGCTTCTGCTCCTCCTCTTCTTCCGTTGGGCATGGTCACTCCTCCTCCGGTTCAGGCAGGACGGCTTCAGCGAAGCGCCGCAGCCAGTGGAGATAAGCCAGTGCTTCGGTCGTCGCCTGCCGATACGCCTCGCTCGTCGTGTTGAGAATCCGTTCGATGAGCGTCGGTTGATCGGCGCCACTCCAGCGAATCTCACGAAAGAGCCAATTCTGAAGGTGAGAATAGACGATCTCGTGAGCATCATCGGTATCGCCCTTCCCTTTCGATTTGAGGAACGCCAACGCCTGCCCGAGCCCATTGGTCAGGATCATCACCGGTAGCTTCAAGACGAGGCCGCGATACTTTCGCTTCACCTCCAGCGATTTTTGATCTACGGCTTGAACATCGGCCCACGCTGCCTTGGCCCGCTGCTGCTCTTTCGTTTGCTGAAAACTCACGCTAGCCATTGCTCTCCTCCTTTTTCTCTGGCTGTTTCTCCTGGCCGTGGAATCGCACGCTTACGATGCCGCGACCGATGGTGGCATCACCACCCAGTTGGAGACGTTTTCCATCGATCCCCTTTAAGAAGTTGACCACGGCATCGGCATCCGGCAATTCCGCTCGATCATCCTTCACCGGATCGTGCGCCAAAATGACCGAGTACAGCAGCGAATCCGGCAAGAGCGCTTCTTCGTAGAAAAGACCACCCTTAACAACTGTGCGTTTGTCGTTGTCAATTTTGATCCGCGCTTGAACTTCTGTGCAGAGCTTCACGAAGTCTCGGAACGCATTGTCAGGAAGCACAAGCAAGCTCTTTTTGACCTTCTCTTGCCAGAATTTATACTCGCCTCCATTAGGAAATGCTATTTGAGAAAGCCAATTAGCGATATTGGCTACTTGAGGATTTGACTGAAACCCGAACGCATACTCTTCCAACAACACCTGATCGCCGGCGGCCACATCGCAGCTCGTTTGCACTCCCAGCACGGTTTGATCGTTCGGCGGTGTTGGCACAGTCCAGTTGAGCGGCACGCCTGCGATCTGCGCATCGCGGCGGAATCGTTCGAGCACGGTCGGCGACGTGCAATAGGCGAAGACGCCCTTGAGCGAGCGGACGGGAAAGAGCAGAATCCGCGCATCCGTGAACGTAACAGCCGCTGCGAATCCGCTCTCTTCCGACCCGATCTTGTCCGGCCCGAACGCGAGTTCGATCTTCCGCTTGCTGCCGTTATCGGTGAATGTGAACTCGAACCACTCGCGCACGGCGCCCTTCAGGCCGGACGCCTGAATCACCGGGAAATCGGTGTACTTCTCGCGCTGAATGGGCAGGTCCACGACGCCGAGGCTCGTGCCACTGCCGGCATGAAGCGACGTCTCGGTGTAGAGAAACATCAACGTGGCTTTCTTGAACATAGCTACCATGCTCCTACTAGAGAGTGCCCGAAACCTTGCCGAGCGGTTTCGGGAAAAGTCTCCACGCTTTCGGAGACGGATTTCGCGTGAAAAGCCTGAATGGCGGCATCGGCGTCGCCCTCCAGAAGCTCGAAGAAGTAGACGCTTCCGGCGGGCACGAAGCGATGAACGGGTTTCGGGTGCTGCTTCACCAGATCGAACCCACCGATGCCGACGGGCTTGCCGAGCGCCACGGCGACGAGTCTGACGCGCACACCGTTGCGCGAGCCCTCGAGCGTTCGTTCGTCAATCCATTGTGGGCGCCAGCCGTGCTCGAACAGAGCGGGCGTCGTGAGCACGAGCTTCAACCGTCGGCGTTCCTCGATTCGCTGCCTGATCTTCTCCAGCGCCAAGTCGGAAACTCGCGCCAGTTGATAATGAGCCGGACGGCGATCTCCGCCGAGGGCGATCGTCCCGGAATCCGGCAGAAGCTTCGTCCCGTCGAACTCGGCGAAGAATCCGACGCCCGATTTGAGGCGCACGTACTCGACGCTGTAGAGCAAGCCTTCGCGCACGGAGCGGCGCGCGCGATCCCGCGCGATGCCGGTTCGCTCCTCTCGCGTGAAGATCGCCTGGCGGATGCGATCTCCGGCGATGACTTCTTCGGCGGCGAAGAACGAATCCGGCGAATGTGCGTCATCGTCCAAATACCTTTGCATCCCTTTTTCGGTAAGCCAACCGGTGGCCGCTTCGAGATGCACGTCTTTCGCGAGCCAGAGGGGTCGCAGCCCCCGAGGAAGATTCGTCTGCACGGGAGATCCGTCGGCCGGTTTCAGAAGCGCGTGCCGTCCGGTGCCTTTGATCTCGGCCACATCGTTGGGCATCGGATAGAGCAATTCGACCGGAACAGCCTTTTCATGAGAACCCGCCGACTCTCGCCTTCGCGCGACGAGAAGACGACGAAGCTCAAGTGTGCCGAATGCTGTCGGCGAGCCGATCTCACGGGCCAAATCCGGCGGAACGCTCGCGCCCTGCTTGAACGCCTCGAAACGACCGAAACGATGGCTCAACAGGTGAGAGCGAACGGCCGCATAGACGGTTGACGGCGGCGGCGGGAAGATGCTTCGCGCCAGATGATCCTCGCCTCCGGTGAAAGGCTTGCCCTCCCGAAAGAGCAACACATCGAGCGGTTCGATGAAGATCGCTTTGCTCATCGGTTCTCCTCTCGACCCAAGAAGACCGCGAGGTCTAAAAACTTGGCCAGATCATCGAGCGAGACGCCGGACTCAAAGAGCCTCAAGAGCCCATCGTCGAGCAACCGACCGCTCAGCTCGTTTTTCTGATCCTTCGACAGCCGCGCGCTGAGATGGCGACCGAGGAGCCGATGCGCTTCCCTGCCGACGGCTTCATGAGGAAGCGCCGAGAGCGCGCGGGCTTCTTCGCGGAAGACGTAGGCGAATTTCGGCGACACGTCGTCTTTCGCAAAGGCGTCGCGCCACTCGATCAAGCATTGGAGCGTATCCACATAAAGCGAGCCGTCTCGCACGTAATACCACCGTGCGCCGAACGATTCGTGGCCGCCCGAGCGCTTCATGAGCGCGATGGAGAAGGCATTGCGCCCGAGCACGTCTTTAGCTCGTTTTTCTTCCGCTCGCGCGGCGTTGAGCGTTTGCCCGAGGTCCTGCATATGATGAGCGATGGCCACGCCCATGCTGGCCGTGGCCGCCATGCCCATCGTGAGCTGGAATCCAGTTTCGGTTCGAGCAAATCCGGAACCAGTGATCCAATCCACCTGGTTCTCATCGCCCGTGAGCGCTCCGCTGAAGAAAGCTCGGAGCTTGCGCATCACTTCGGGCAGGTCGCCGAGCGAGACGAACGCCATTACGTCATCGCCGCCGGCATAGATCAACTTGCCGAGATGCTCGTCTTCCACGATGCGGCGCACGGTCGAAAGCGAGAAGTCGCGCAGGGCTTTGCTGATGGCCAGATGCAGCGAAGGGTTGAGTGGACGTCGCATCTCCCCGAGTTTTTGCCATTCACCGTCCAGCTTCAGTTCATTCCACACGCTGGGATGGAGGATCTCCCGCAGGTGTGGAGCGAACTCTCCAGCCAGCCATTTGCCCATCTGATCGCCGTCCATCGCCAGGACGGCGTAGTACCGCGACGGCTGACCCAGGCCTTGATGCCGCGCGAAATCAAGCAACTCCGAGAGCGTCTTCAAGACCTCTGCCCGTGCGGATTCCAAGCCCGCGGGATCGTCCTTCCATCGTTCGATCAGCTCGCGCTGGAGATCACGCTTGTTGAACGACTCTTCGAAGAGCCAGTCTCCATCCAAGCGGGCGAACTCCCACGGCAGGTCGGGAATTCTCCGATGCGCACGAGCCGCAGCCTCCGCCACGCGAGAGAGAGGCGCGCTTTTCGCCCGCTCATCCCCCAACACACTGCGCACGCGCGTCACATACCGGTTCATCCGATCGAACAATTGCATATTTCCATCCGAGAGGGCCTCCAGGATGCGCTCCTTAAAAGAAGAAACGGCCACCGTGCTGGTCGAGGGGAAAGAGGTCTCGATGTTCCATTCGAGTCCGCCCTCGGATTTCGGGACTTTGAAATAGTAAGCCGCTGCCAGACGCTTCGTGAGCGCGATGGCGCTCAGCCGCTCGCCGCTCCGCAGCAGCGGAAGTCGCGGGAGCATGCGCGTGTTCCAAAACTGGCGCAGCTTGCCGAAATCCGTATGCTCGGCCAAATGCACCGGCTCCAGTTCGGCGAACATCGTGCATTTGAAATGCGGCTCGACTTGCCGAGCGAAATCCCGCGTCGCTTTCCGACTTCCCAGACCCCGTTCGGTCAGCGCATAGAGCTTGCTGTAGCAGGTGCCGATGTTCGGCGTGTAACCCGCCTTCTCGTATTGTTCGACAATCGAAGCGAACTCCCACGGTTCTTGCTGCGGCGAGCACCACGTCTTGAACGTTTCGAGAAACTGCTTGTAATCCTCTTCCCACGGCAGCACGGCCCAATAGGTCTCCAGGAAGTTTTCGACCTGTCGCTGCCAGATGCGATTCCACTCGTCGTCCGGCGTGATACCAGCCACTTGCTCGACGCGCCGTTTCACGGTGAAGCAAATATTTTTGAAAACATCCTGGACATTTTCTACAACTCGTTGAGCGATCTGTGCCGCTTCATCTGTTGGCAGGATGGCCAAGAAGCGATTTGGGAGTGTTGGAGAAGAAAGCGCTTCCATGCTTGGCTCCTCAGTAAGCTTCAGGCCTTTTTCTTCTCTCAACCAGAGATCAACGAACGGCTGGCCGCATAGGTCAGGAAAGATGATCGAGTCCGGCCCCCATGCTTCAGCGACGACTTTCATCGCCTGCCAGGAGAGAAACGAGAGCAGGTAGCTTCCGGCCCACAGGTCTTGCGTCTTTCGCGCCGTGGCGATGAAGCTTTGTACCGGCCCAAGGGCAAAGAGCAGAAATGCGGGCTTGGGTAAAGCTCCGGCGATGGCCGATGTCACGCGGCGATGCTCCCAGACCGAGTGATCGGGCACGCGCGTGTCGGCCGGTAGCACTTCCCAGAGCTGCCCCATGCCGTCGCGTTCGCGCTTGGCTTCGAGCCGCGGCAGCAGCTCGCGCCAGAGCGCGAGATAAAGCTTCTCCAGGTCGTCACCATAGTCTTTCCGCAACTCGTCAACCACCTCGTCAACAGAGCCCATGACCGCGCGATAGTCCACCGCCGCGAGCGATCCAATGGGAAATTGCTTGCCCGAGAGCGGGTGAACGACTAGGGGGTTCTGAGGCCAGTCCGTCGGGA
>BEHK01000079.1 GCA_002898775.1 bacterium HR08
CATCCGGAGACGCTCCGCAAGCTCTACCGGACGGCCATCGAGTGCGGCGCGCGCCGGATCTGCGTGGCCGATACGGTGGGGCATGCGACGCCGCGCGGCGTTCAAGCGCTCATTCGGTTCATCAGGCAGGTGGTCGCGGAGACGGGCGAGGACGTGAAGATTGACTTTCACGGCCACATGGATCGGGGGCTGGGGGTCATTAACACGATCGCCGCCATCGAGGCGGGAGCGCATCGCGTGCACGGTTGCGCGCTCGGCATCGGCGAACGTTGTGGGAATACGCCGATGGATCTGCTGCTGGTGAACCTGCAACTGATGGGATACATTCGCCGCGATCTCTCGAAGCTCGGCGATTACTGTCGGGCCGTGGCCCGCGCGTGTGGCATCCAGATCCCCTTCAATTATCCCGTCGTCGGGCGCGACGCTTTCCGCACGGGGACGGGCGTGCACGCGGCGGCCGTCATCAAGGCGTACCGAAAGAACGACGTCGAGCTGGCCAATACCGTCTATTCGGGCGTCCCGGCCCATTGGTTCGGGTTAGAGCAAACGATCGAGATCGGCCCGATGAGCGGGAAGTCGAACGTGATCTTCTGGCTGCAGAAGCGGGGGATCGAGCCGACCGAGGAGCGCGTCGAGCGTATCTTCGCCGCGGCGAAGCAGTCCGCGCGCGTCCTCACTGAGGAGGAAGTGTGGGCGCTCATCGCCGAATCCGCGGAGGAGGCATCGCGCGCGCGTCATGAGTGATGTGAGCTGCCCGACGACCCTCACGGATGCGCGCCTGAGTGCTGTCCTGCAGCATTCGAGTGTGCGTCGCGCTTTGGCCTGGCTGGAGGCGCACGTCGAGGAGGTCACGCGCGAGCAGATCCGAATCTGCTAGATTCCGGCTCCCCCCTTCGGCGAGGGGGCGCGCGCGACTTATCTGCGCGAGCGGTTTCGCGATCTGGGGCTTGTGGGCGTCCATATTGACGGCGTCGGCAACGTCCGCGGATGGCGGCCGGGATGGCATGCGGCTCCCCTGGTCGTGCTCGCTGCGCATCTGGACACGGTCTTCCCCGCGGGGACGATGATCCGCGTCCGTCGAGAGAACGGACGGCTGCACGCGCCGGGCATCAGCGATAACGCGTGCGGAGTGGCGGCGCTACTGGCTCTCGGAGAAGCCCTGAACGCGGCGGCGGTTCGAACCACGGGCTCGCTGCTGTTTCTCGGGACCGTTGGTGAAGAGGGCGAGGGCGATCTTCGCGGTGTGCGGTATCTCTTCGAAGGCGCTGAGCGCATCCCCATGATCAGCGCGTTCCTGGCGCTCGAAGGCGCTGGGGCTGAGGGCATCGTCCACCACGCGCTCGGATCGCGCCGCTATCGCCTCCACGTGCGCGGCCCAGGCGGACACAGCTGGGGGGATTTCGGCGCGCCGAACCCCATCCATCCCCTGGTGCGCACGGCGCTACGGTTGATGAGCTATCCGTTGTCCGACACCCCGCGGACGAGCATCAGCCTCACGCGCATCGCCGGTGGCGAGGCCATCAACGCGATTCCCCAAACGGCGTACTTAGACGTGGACGTGCGCTCGACGTCAGCGGCGGAGATCGCGCGGATCGAACGCTATCTCCGCGAATCTCTGGAGCGCGCCGTTGGTTTGGAACGAGCGCGACGCCGCAGCGGCGGCGATCTCGGGCAACTGGAGTATCGCATCGACGTGCTCGGGGATCGGCCGGCCGGAGTCGTCCCTCCTGAGGCCGAGATCGTTCGGATCGCGTGCGAGGTCACGCGCTGGTTTGGTCGCACCCCCCGGCTGGAGTGCGCCTCGACCGACGCCAATCTCCCCATCGCGCGAGGCGTACCGGCCATCGCCATCGGCACCGGCGGCCAGGCGGGGAACGTGCATACGCTCCAGGAATGGTATGCGCCCGAAGACCGCGCTCTCGGTTTGAAGCGCGCATTGCTCATCGCGCTGGCGCTGGTGGGCGTGTCCTGATGGCGCGATTTGCCCTCTCGACCGGTCTTCAGTCACAATCTCTCCCTCGACATGAGTTCACCTCAAGGAGGCCGCCTATGTGTCAGACCGTGCGAACGGCGAGGATCTCCTCCCGGCGCTTGACTCTTACTCTTCTCCTCCCCGCGCTGTTGGCCCTTCCTCTGCGCGCCGCCGCCAGAGGGCGTCCCTTCACCTTCGACGATTTGATGGCGATCCGACGGTTGGGTGATCCGCAAGTCTCACCCGATGGGCGCTGGGTCGCGTTCACGGTGACGACTGTAGACAAAGCGCAGAACACGCAGAATACGGACATCTGGCTCGTGCCGACGTCGGGAGGGGAGCCGCGCCAGCTCACGACGCATCCGGCTGCGGACGCGCGCCCGCGATGGTCGCCCGATGGGCGGAAGCTCGCGTTCATTTCAACGCGCGATGGGACATCGCAGATCTGGGTGATGGATGTCACCGGCGGTGAGCCCGAACGGCTCACGCGGTTTCCGACGGGGGCGTCCGGCGTGCTCTGGTCTCCGGATGGCCAGCATCTGGCCTTCACGGCCGAGGTCTATCCCGAGTGCCCCGATGAGGCGTGCAACCATCAGCGCGAGCAGGAGCGCGCGCGAAGTCCGATCAAAGCCCGCCTCTACACCCGCTTGCTCTACCGACACTGGGACGCCTGGAAGGACGGCAAGCGCCGTCATCTCTTCGTCCTCCCCGCGGCGGGGGGCACGGCGCGCGATCTCACGCCGGGCGATCACGACGTCCCGCCCTTCTCCCTGGGCGGCCCCGATGATTACGCCTTCTCGCCCGACGGGAGCGAACTCTGCTTCGCGCGAAAGGACAGTCACGACGAAGCCATCAGCACCAATAGCGATCTGTGGATCGTCCCCGTTCGCGGAGGCGAACCTCGACGTCTGACGACCAATCCGGCGGCGGACAATTCCCCCCTCTATTCCCCCGACGGACGCTATATCGCCTATCGCGCGCAAGAACGCCCGGGATTCGAATCCGACCGATGGCGCTTGATGCTCTATGATCGCCAGACCGGGCGCGCGCGAAGTCTGACCGAGGCCCTCGATCATTGGGTCGAAGAGTTCGTGTGGGCGCCCGATGGCCAACGCCTCTATTTCACCGTCGCCGAAGGCGGCGCCTTCCCGATCTACGCCGTGACGCTCGCCACGGGAGAGATTCAGAAACTCGTTCCGACCGGAGCGAATGAGGGCCTGCAGATCACGCCGGATGGGAAGACGCTCATCTTCCTGCGACACGGTTTCTCTCAGCCGGCCGAACTCTATCGCGTGAACGTGGATGGTCGTCAGCTCGCGCCGCTGACCCGAATGAACGCGGAACGGCTCGCGGAGATTCACTGGGGGGACGTCCGTTCGATCTGGTACACGGGCGCCGATGGCGCGCGCGTGCATGGATGGATCATCACTCCGCCCGGTTTCGATCCCGCGAAGAAATACCCGATGATCGTGCTTCTGCACGGCGGGCCGCAAAGCGTCTGGGCCGATGTCTTTCACTATCGCTGGAACGCGCAACTCTTCGCCGCGGCGGGCTACGTCATCTTCCTGCCGAATCCCCGGGGCAGCATCGGCTTCGGACAAAAGTTCATTGATGAGATCAGCGGCGATTGGGGGGGCAAAGTCTACGAGGACGTCATGCGCGGCGTGGATTATGTCCTCAGCCTCGGCTCCGTGGATCCGAATCGCCTCGGCGCGGCCGGCGGTTCTTACGGCGGCTACCTCGTCAACTGGATCGCCGGACAGACGGATCGCTTCCGCGCGCTCGTCTCGCATGCGGGCGTCTTCAACCTGATCAGCATGTACGGCTCGACCGAGGAGCTGTGGTTCCCCGAATGGGAATTTCGCGGCACGCCGTGGACGAATAAGGAGCTGTACGAACGATGGTCTCCGCACAATTTCGCGCAGAATTTCAAGACGCCGACGCTCGTCATTCACGGGGAGCGGGATTTCCGCGTGCCTGTGAGCGAGGGCCTGCAGATGTTCACCGCGCTGCAGCGTCGGAACGTGCCGTCGAAGCTCCTGCTCTTCCCGGATGAGGGGCACTGGATCCTGAAGCCGCAAAATAGCGAGCTGTGGTATCGGACGGTGATCGAGTGGTTCGATACCTATCTGAAAGCGCCGGGATCGTGATGAAGCGCGTGAGGTGACCGGTCTGCAGACGAAGGGGGGCCTCTCTCGCGCTGAGCGTGGCGACGGTGGACCATTGCCGAAGGCCGCGCGGGCGGTCTACCATACATGCCGGGAGGAAGAATCGCGCATGAGGCGATGGGCGCCGGTCATGATCGTCGTGGGGCTCTGGCTGATGGCCTTCCCCGCCGGGAACATCGCCTCCGGTTTCCTCTCGGCTTTGTCGGCGAGCGCGCCCTGGCTTCGGCAAGATCCGCGTCGCGCGCCGCCCAATCCCACGACCCCCGAACGGCCCAAAGGCACAGCGATCACCTTCGGGGGAAAAGGGCACGAGGAGATCCTCCCGAATCCGTACCGATTCTCCGCGTCGCCGGAGATGGTCTCGGCGGCGATCACGGAGTTGCTGAAAGAATTGGAACTGCCGCTCGATGAACGAGAGAGTCGGCCGCGCGCGGGGCTTTTTCGGACCGAGTGGTACGTTTTCAGCAAGGGCATCCACACGAAGAACGAACTGTTGCGCGTAGCCGATCCGCCAAGCAGCGAACTCCACAACTGGACGCGCGCGCGGTATCGCCTGGAGATTCGCGTCAACCTCATCGAGTCCAACGCGACGATGGTCACCGTCGCGGCCGAGATCGAGGGGCTCGCCCAAGATCTCATGAGCAGCACTTGGGTGCGATGCCGATCGCGCGGGGTCATCGAGAATAACATCCTGCGCGCACTGCGCGAGCGCGTAGAACTGAAATGACCATGGGCGACGGCCTCCTCTTCATCCTCCTGGGCTTAGCAATGGGCCTGGCGATGGGCCTCGCGCTCTTCCTCTTCCGGTCGTATGGGCACGAGCGGCGGAAGGCGGCGATGACGTGCGCGCAGAGCGCGAACGCATCCGCAGGAGAGGGATCGAAGCCGGCGCCCGCTCCCTCTCCTTCGAGAACATCTCTTGATGAGAGCGCGTCGGTGAGCCCCAGGACGATATCTACGCATGCGCCCCAACGGCCTCAGCCTGAGAGAACGAGGACTCATGAGGCCCTGGGAACGCCTACGGCCACACCGCTCGTTCGTCCCGCAGGAGGACATCGGGGAAGTCTCTGGATCAGCCGCGCCCTCCCCCCTGAGCTGGAGCGGGCGCGCTTGAAGCGCGAGCTGCAGGAGCTGCTCGAACGGCGGCGGAGGTTCCGCCGTCGCGCCGTGCTTGTTGGCGCCGGCGCGCTCGCCGGACTCACGGTGGCCCTTCTGATCCCCCCGGTCCGATCCGCGCTCAAACCGTACGCGGCTTGGATAGGAATTCGACTGGGTCTGCTGCCTCCCCCTCCGCCGCCTGAACCCGCGCCGCCGCCGAGAGACCTGGAAGTCTCGTACTCCAATCAGGTGGAGGAAAAAGGCGGACGCCTCACGTTCCGCGGGACGGTCCGCAATATCTCGGACTCGAAGACCTTCGAGGACGTGTATGCCGAACTCTCCCTCATCAAACGCGAGAGCCGATTGATCGAGACGCGCGTCGTACCGGTTCGCCCATCCCGACTCGAACCGGGCCAGAGCGGTACGTACGAGGTGACCGTCCCCGCTTCGGAGTTCATGGGGAATCGCCGCGTGCGCATTCTCGTCGGGGGGACGGAGGTCCCCTATCGCTACGTCCTGCCCGAAGCTCCTCCCTCGAGGTGAGGGCGTTCCCGCGATCCGAATCGCAAAAATCTGGAACTTTCCGGGCGGACTTTCCGTCTGTATAGGTGTCGTGTGAAACCGATGCGCGTCGTTCGGTCGTAAAAGACGAAGTGACGAGGAGCGCCATGAGCCTGGACATCGCGCGACCCATCTCGGAATGGCCGTTGATCCAAGCCTCGGCGGCGGGGGACGAGCAGGCCTTCGAGCATCTCTATCGTCACTACAGCCGCCGCGTTTACTCCCTTTGCCTGCGCATCTTGGGGAACCCGGTGGATGCCGAGGATGTGACGCAGGAGGTCTTCCTGCAGGTTTACCGAAAGCTCAAGACGTTCCGCGGAGACGCCGCCTTCACGACCTGGCTCTATCGGCTGACCGTTAATGCGGCCCTCATGCACCTGCGCAAGAGCACGGTGCGTCACGAGCAGGCCGAAGATGAGGAGCAGATCAAGATGATGACCGATCACGCGGCGCGCGAGCGGCGGAACCGCGTGCTGGATCGCCTGGCCTTGGAGCGCGCCATCCAAGCGCTCCCGCCGGGCTATCGCACGGTCTTCATCCTGCACGACATCGAGGGATACGAACACGAGGAGATCGCGCGGATGCTCGGCATCAGCGTCGGGACGGCCAAATCCCAACTCCATAAAGCGCGCTTGCGCCTGCGCCAGATTCTGACGGCTCCCCCCAAGGGGCGAGAGGAGAACGACAACCAGCGGTGACCTTCGCCCGTTTGATGGAGAGCGAGGAGGACTCCCCCCTCAAAAGCGCACCTCAGAAGTTGAACAGGTAGGTGAACTTCACCACGAGGGCGCGATCCAGGAGGCGACCCGTGCCCGCCTCCCGCCGCTCGTTGTACACGATGAAGAGATCGCTCAACGGGCGATGGATGATATTGAACCGGATGTTGGACGACCAGGTGCGCGCGACGCTGTTGTATTGAATGAGAGCGTTGAGGAAGATCGAAGTGCTGAACGAATACGCCGCGCGCAGCGTGAGCAGATCGGTGTGGAACCGACCAGTTGAGAGGCGAATGTTGTTGCGCGCGTAATTGAAGCTCGTCGCGAACCGATACTTCACGCGCCCGTTCACTCCGCTCGAATAACTCTGGCGATACCCATCGTAGAATGGGCCGGTCCCCAGGCGGAGGCTCACCGAGACGGGCTTGCTGCGGTCGCTGTTGAGGAGGAAGAAATACTCGTTGAAGCTATAGCGACCGACGGGGACGACCGCCGCGGGATGGATGCGAAAGGGCTCCACCAGCCGCTCGTAGGTCGAATTCACGCCCACTTCGAGGAAGGTGCCGTTTTGAAACGTGACCGGGAGATGATAGTCCACCAGCCGCGTGTCCAACCGCCCCGAGGGCGTCATGATGTAATCGATCTGCCAGTGGGGGAAGAGCTCGCGAACCGTGCGACTGATGGCGCGCGGTCGCCAATGCAGGCCGAGGAAATCCGACGTCTTTCGGATGCCCACGCGCGGAGCGAAGCCCAGGTCGTTCTTGAACTGCTCGCCGATGCTCGTGAACGAATGGCGCGTCTCCCAAAAGTTATTCCGCCAACTCATGCCCACGCGCCAAGCTCCCGTGCCCTCGCGAAGGCCCGGGGCGGCCGCCTTCGCCATGTACCCGTGCAGATTCAGGTTTTGGAAGAAGCGGAAGTTCGCATCCGCTCCGTAGACGCGATTGAACCCGTGCGGGCGCGCCACGTTCATGAACATGAAGCCCAGATCGGAATTCGCCAAGACGTTGCGGCGCACGCGCGTGACGAGGAAATTCGTCGAGGGCGTGACGCCGAGCGCCTCTTGCTGAATGTTCAAAAACCCCAGCTCGTACGGTCCCGCGCGTCCGGTCAACCGCACGCCGGCGCGCAACGGAATCGGCTCCCCGGCGTCGGAGAGGCCGATACGTCGGCTGAAGAAGAGGATGAGATCGTTGCGCACGGCGCCCAATCGGCCTCCCATGCCTCCGCCCCCACCGCCCATCATCCCCCCGCCTTGTTCCCCGGGGCCGAACCGAAAGATGCCCGATCCCTCCAGGAAGAAGTCTCGCTTCTCGGGGAAGAAGAGGCTGAACCGCGTGAGATTGATCTGCTGCTCATCGGCCTCGACCTGCGAGAAATCGGTGTTATACGTGAGATCGAGGGTCACCCCCGAGGTCACGCCCCATTTGGCATCCACACCGCCATCGCCCTTGAAGACCCGATGAGGGGACGCCACACCGGTCGCGAAATCGGCCCAGCTCCCGACCACATACGGCTTGATGCGGAAATCCGTCCCGCGGCGAATGCCTTCGATTCCCTCGAGCACGCCCGCGCGCGAGACGTAATGAATGCTGTTGAACATGCGGGGGATGGGCGCCCAATAGGTCTCCTCGTTCTTGCGCCGGATGCGGCGCATGAAGTTGATCCCCCAGACGTGCACATCCCCCTCCCGGAATTTGAGCGTCCGAAAGGGAATGGCCATCTCCACGGTCCACGCCCGCTCATTGATCTGCACGCGGACGTGCCAAATACCATCCCAATCCGAATTCACCTCGCGCCCCTCGTTGGTCATCTGCGCATCCCATTTCGCCCCGCCGGGATTGGTGGCGAACTCGTATCCGTTCCGCCGATCGAAGAAGGTATCGAGCACGACCTGAACCACGTCGCCGTTGGAGAGGTTGAAATCCTTCCGCAGCTCACTGATGATGAGGCGCCGGATCTCACTATCGTAGGCGATGATGCCGATGTAGAGCGTCTCGCGATCATAGGCGACGCGAGCTTCGGTCGGCTCGGTCGCCGGCTCTCCCTCGCGCGGCTCGGTTTGAACGAAGTTGTCGGCGACGTCGGCCCGCCGCCATACGGGTTCGTTCAGCAGGCCATCGAGGACGATCTGCTCACCCTCCTGCAGGCGAGCAGCGCGAAGCCGATAGTCCCTCGTTCCCCGACGAAACTCGGCTCCCCCTTCCGGCGTCGCGGCCTTCTGCTCCTGGGCTTCCGATCGCGTCCCCCCCTGCGGCGCATCGAGCCCGAAAGCCGCGCCGCTTTGGATCACGTTCAGAAGCCAGAGTCCCATCCCGATCGCGCGAACCTGAGCCCACATCCACCTTCGCTTCCCCCCCATCGCTCCCACGCCCCCTCGGTCGAAACCCCACACATGATGGCAGACCCACTGCGTGAGTGTCAACGGCCTCAAACCTCGCGTCCTCTGTTTGCTTTCCCCAAAGTCGAAGGCTACGCTTAAAAGCGTGGATTCGGTATGAAGGGGGGCGTGCATCAAGGGAAGGTCTTGAAAGCGATTCGGGGGCACTACTGGGTGGAGACGCCCGAAGGGCTCTATCACTGCTATGCGCGCGAGAGTCTGGCGAAGAGACTGCAGACGACTAATCCCATTGTCGTCGGCGATGAGGTCACCGTGGAGGTCGTGGATGAGGCGAAACGAGAGGGCGTGATCACCGATCTTCATCCTCGCCGGACGAAACTCTCACGCAAAGTCTCCACGGGGACGCGAGAGAGCGAGCAGGTCGTCGCCGCCAACATAGATAATCTCGTCATCGTCTCCTCGGTCACCGATCCGCCCTTCCGCCCCGGACTCATTGACCGATACTTGGTCGCGGCGGCCAAAGGAGATCTGAATCCGATCATTTGCGTGAACAAAGTGGACCTGGAGGGCCTGGAGGAGCTGCGCGACGTTCTGGAGATGTATCGCGCGCTCGGCTATCCGGTCATCTTGACGAGCGCGAAGACGGGGCAAGGCATGGACGAACTGCGCGAGCACCTTCGGGACAAGACCTCGGTCTTCGCCGGACATTCGGGAGTGGGCAAATCGTCCTTGCTCCGCGTTCTGGTCCCCGGCATTCAGGTGAAGGTCGGCGAGGTGAACCCTCGCACGGGACGCGGTCGGCATACGACGACGGCGGCCGAACTCGTGCGTCTCCCCGATGGGGGCTACGTCATTGATACGCCCGGAATTCGGCAATTCAGCCTCTGGGACCTGACCGAAGAGGACGTCCGACGATTCTTCGTGGAGATCGCCCGATACGGCGCCGGATGCCGATTCACCGATTGCTCGCACACGGTCGAACCGGAATGCGCCGTGCGCGCGGCGGTGGAAGAGGGGCGTATCCATCCGCGCCGATATGAGAGCTTCTTCCGCCTGCTCGAAGAAGCGCGCGGCGAGACTGAATGATCGCTCGAGCTTGAAGGGCCCTTACTCAGGGAATCTCCCCAGGTCTACTGGAGCGCAATGCCTCGCCCAAAAAGCGATATCCTCGGTTCGGAGGATCTCTTGGAAAGGCCCTGTTGCGCTGTTCGACGAGAACTTGGCAGCAATCGGGCGCGCTTCGCGAAAGGCCCACCGGGGGCGAGCTCAGCCTTGACACAATGAGAGGCCGACGCAGGAAACGCCCCTTACTCCTTCATGCTCGTGGTTGGTCACGGCCATAGCTTATCCTCCCTCGAGCTCCACGCCCCGCTGATAGATCACCTTGCCCTCGCGGAGCGCGGCACGAAGGATGTCGCCCATCAGGTGGCCGCGCCGCGCGATCTCTTCCGGGGTTGTCACCACGACGTCCTTGCAAACCGGCAGGTCGCTCAGAGCGCGGAGGATCTCTACCATGGCCTGCCGTTTGTCCCTCACCTCCGGCAGGACCACCAGCAGGTCCACGTCGCTCCACCGACCGGCCTCCCCACGCGCCCGCGAGCCGAACAGGATAATGCGCACCGGCCGGAACTGCCGGACGATGCGTTCCACCATGACCTGAACAACGTCCTCACCCATCACTCCCTACCCTCGAACAGGGAGCGCATCACCGCCCCCCGCTCCTGCCGGGCCAACCTGGCCACCTCCGGCCAGCCGAGCACCAGGGCGTTGTAGGCCTGCGCGTCCTGAGACCGGCCCTTCTTCTCCGCGATGGCGAACAGACGGTAGGCCAGGTCCCGGCTCAACTCCCCCTGGAACCCAGCCGGCGCAGCAGGTCGGCCGTGGCCTGGTCGCCCCGCTTCTCATGATAGTAAACGCGTAGCAGGTGGTGCGTGGCCTTCCACGTTCGCGCCGCGATCCTGCTGGAGCGGTGGGCCCCGGTCCTGCTCGCCGTGAACAATCCGAGTAGGAGCAACAGCGCCCTCGCCGAGATCTTCAGACGCCGTCATAAACGGGCCGCGCGGACTGCTTCCATAATCTGGGTCCGAGCTCGCCCGGGCTCCTTGCACACTACGAATGCCCACCGCCCGAATTCCCCGTGATGGTTCACCGCCCGCACCCACCGCCTCGCAGCGGCCTCCTTCTGGCGGTCTTGCTCCGTCTCGAAGCCCTTGACCTCCAGGATTACCTTGATTTCCCGTCCGTCTTCGCAGCGCCAGCGGATCAGGTAGTCGGGCCGGTACTCGTGCCGCGCGCCCTGCCACTCGTAGGGGATGCTGAAATCCAGGTGGTCGTTGCCGGCGTAGGTGACCGCCTCCCATCTGCTCAAGCTGATAAGCCACGCGGTGCTCCCGCGCGGGTACATCGAGTACACGTGGCTGACGTGGCTCTAGGTGGTGAAGACGCCTGGTCACCGCTGAACCAGCATCCATGCTATGCACCCGAGGTCGTCCTCATCTTCAGGCACAGAAGGACTTTCGGCA
>BEHK01000080.1 GCA_002898775.1 bacterium HR08
TCGCGAGGCGGAGATCTGCTACGCGACGCTGGCCCTGGTGACCGATTACGACTGCTGGCATCCCGATCACGATTCGGTCACCGTCGAGATGGTGCTCGATTATCTTCAGCGCAATACGGCCAATGCCCGGCGCATCGTTCGAACGGCCGTCGCGCTGCTCAAGGAGGCGACCGGCGCCTGCCGCTGCCAATCGGCGTTGCAACATGCCATTCAAACGGATCGCGCCGCGATCCCCCCGGAGACTCTACGGCGGCTCTCGGCGATCCTGCGCAAATATTTCCCCATCGAGGAGTGAGCTTATGCGAGATCGAGAGCACCTGCGAAGGGATCAGCCCTCGCCCCACGTCCCGGTGGCGACCGGCGCTGGCGCGCGCCGGGGCTCTCTCTTCACAGGTATGGCGCGCGCGCTCGGCCTGGGGCTCACCCTCGCACTCCTTCATCCCCTGGCGCTCGCTGCGCGCCAAGGGAGCGTCTCGCGTGGCCCCCTGCTCGATCCCCGCAACCCGGAACTCGAACGCGCGGCGCAGCACGATCTGGAAGTCGCGCGCTTCTATATCAAACGGAAGAAGTGGAAAGCCGCCGAAGGCCGCTTGCAGGCCATTGTGCGCGATCATCCGGCCTTCTCGCGCATCGTGGAGGTCTATTTTCTGCTCGGCGAAGTCTATCGGCAGACGGGACAGCGCGATCTCGCCATCGAACTCTACTCGCGCGTCGTCGAGGAGTTCCCCGAACACGAACTCGCCACGCGCGCCCGCGAACGCCTTCGCGACTTGGGTGCTTCCAAAGGGGGATGCGTGTCGGCGGCCACCTCACCGGAAAGCTTCAGAGACCGAGCACCACGGCCAACTCGTCCAACCGTGAGATGACGTAATCGGGATCCACGCCGTCGTCCGGCACCTCCTCGCCCCGCCGGTTCAGCCAGGCCGCGTCCATGCCGATGCTCTTCGCGCCGAGGATGTCCGCCTCGAAGGTATCGCCGACAAAGAGCACCTCGCGCGGGGAGACGCCCAACGGCGCGAGCGCTCGAAAGAAGATCTCCCGATGGGGCTTGCGCCAGGGGACCTCAGCGGAGATGACGATCGTCTCAAAGAGATCGTGAATCCCGAAATCGCGCAGGATGCGACGCGCCGTCGGCGGATGATCGAAATTCGAGACGAGCCCGAGCCGAAAGCGCTCCCTCGCGCGGACGAGGAGCCGACGGTTCTCCTCCGGCAGGTCAGCGCCGCGCGCCCACGTCTCCATATGCGCCCGCACCAAGCGCTCGACGACGTCCTCCGGCAGGGCCTCCAACTGCAGCAGTTCGAGCAGGCGTCGGAATCGAACCGGCGAAGGATATTCCCGCAACTCCGCCTTGCGGCGCGCCTCTATCTGGCGCCACGACTCCCGAAAGGCATCGTAGAAGGCGTCGAAGGCGATATGGGGGGCGTACTCGCGCAGAACGTCGTAGACGACGCCACTTGTCGAGAAGAGCGTCTGCTCGCCGATACGGACTTGCGGCAAGCGCTCAGCGTGGAAATCCACGACCGTATCGAATAGGTCGAAGAGGATCGCGCGATACGTCTTCATAGGTGCTCCGACCGATCTCCTCCCGGAAGCAACGCGAAGGCCACGGCGACAGCGTCCTCCGGCGTCTCCGCCACGCGCAGAACGCCCCCGGCTTCTCCAAACGGAGACTCGAACCGCCAAGAATGGAGGAGGACAACGGGCTTCCCCACCTTCAGGGCGAGAGCGATCTCCGAGAGCGTGCCGTATCCACCGGCGATGGCGATGACGGCATCCGCCGCACGCACGTTGATGACGTTGCGCGCTTCGGACAAGCCGGTGAAGATCGCGATCTGAATGTACGGGTTCGGTGGCGACTCGCGGTCACTCCCTCCGGGAAGAATCCCGACGGTGATCCCGCCGGCTTCCCAGGCTCCGCGCGCAGCCGCTTCCATCACGCCCCCCAATCCCCCGCAGAGCAGAACGGCGCCGCGCTCGGCGATGAGCCGACCGACCGCGCGCGCCTGCTCATAGATGGCGGGATCGCAGTGCGCGCTCCCCATGACGCCGATAATCACACGTCGCCGGTCCCTCAGGCTCATACGCGGAGCAACAATTGTAACCGCACGTTGACCAAACGAGCAATCACCCGCGATGACACGCCCCCGACTTCGCGTTATCATTGAGCGGTGAGCGGAGGTCTTGCGCGAACGATCCGAACCCTCGAGCGCAAGCCTCGCTCAATGTCGTTCTCAGGAGCTGCCCATGCCGAGGAGCAACCGACGAGATGTGGAGCGGACGTATTCGAAGAAGGCCTTCATCGCTCAGCTCCGGCGCCTGGCCGACGCCCTGGAACAGGGAAGAGCGTTCCGCATTCGCGTAGCGGGCGAGCGCGTGCGCGTGCCGGCGCGCGCGATCTTCAGCATCGAGCACGAGCGCGAACGAGACGCAGAGGAGCTAGAGTTTCAAGTGAAGTGGACGCGTTCCTCTCCTGGACCATCATCGCGAAGGCCACGCTGAGGCGCCCCCAGCGCGCGTTCCTCCGCCAGGGCGGACGAGCGCGCCACTTGAACATTCTGGCGAGCCTCGCCACAATCTTAGGGTCACAGGGAGGGATCGCATGAGCCGATGGACGCCTGTGAGCCGCCGGTTCTTCGGAGCGATCGTGAGTGCGTGTCTGCTCGGTGTGGGGGTGCCGGGCCTCCCCGACGTCGGGGGCGTTGATGCTCCGATCGCCTCGCCATCGCCGCCACAGACGGAGGGATCGGCCTTCCCGGACACCTCCTACGATTACCTCCTCAACGGCCTCCAGGTCATCGTCGTGCAACGCCCCGAGGCCTCTGAGGCCATCATGAGCCTCATGATCAAAAGCGGGGCGGCGTTCGATCTGGCGGGGAAATCGGGCACAGCGGCGCTGACGGCGCGCGCGATCTGGCTGGGAGCCGAAGACCTGAGCGGGGCGACGCTGAGGCAACGACTCGCGGCGCTGGAAGCGACCATTCACACGGACGTCACCTGGGATTCGACGACGATCACCGTCGAGGCCCCGGCGCGCGGCCTGCCGGAACTCATCCGTTTGATGGCGCGCGTCGTCTCGCGACCGACGTTTGAGGCCGAAGCGGTGGCGGCCTTGAAAGCGCAATTCCTCGAGGAGGTGAAGGTCAAGTCCGGCGATCTCTCTGAAATCGCCGATCAGGACTGGTATCGCGCGCTCTATCATCCGCATCCGTACGCGCGCCCCCCCGAGGGTCTACCGGAAGAGATCGCCGCGATCACCCCTCTGGATCTGGCGCGCCACCATGCGCGCTTTTTCATCGCCAACAACGCGACGCTCGTCATCCTCAGCCCGTTCGCTCCGGAGATGGTGATGCCCATTGTGCGCCCGAACTTCGGGGCCATGCTCAAGGGGAAGATCGTTCCTCCCACATTCATCGCGCCCGCACCGCTTCAGGGCGTGCGCATCCTCATCCGTGATCTGCCGGAGGCTCCGGTGGCGCACATTCGCTTGGGCTCTTTCGGCCTGGAGCGCTTCTCCGATGACTACATCCCGGCTCTTGTGCTCGCCGAGGCCATCCGTCTGCGGCTGGAGCGCGCGCTCTCGGACCTCGGGAATCCGGCGCCGCGCGCGCACTGTCGTTTCGACCTCCGCACGCAACGCGGCCCCTTCCGGCTCTCGCTCGCCGTCCCGAACGAACGCATCGTCCCGACGATACGGCGCGCCCTCCAGGTGCTGACCGAGATGCGCGCCGCAGGACCAACCCCGGAGGAGTTGGCGGAAGCTCAACGGCGATGGGGAGAGCAACTGGCGCCGGGTGCGCTCTCTCCACGACAGTGGGTCGAGATGCTGCACCGCATCGAGCTCTACGGCCTGGGTCGAGACTACGTGCACCGCTTCCCCGCGCGTCTTCGCCGCGTGACCCGCGAAGAGGTCGTGCGTGTGGCTGAGAAGTACCTCTCCCCGCAGAATCTGCTCATCGTCATCGTCGGGCGGGCTCAGGGACTCGCCGATGCCCTGAAGGATCTCGGGACCGTGGAGGTGAAGGCCAGAGCCTGAACGTCCCCGGCTGCGACTCACCCGCCATACGCCTCCACGGCGGCGGAGACGCCGGACCCGCAGCGCACCCCCTCGCGGCGCAACACGCTCTCCAGAGCGCTCAGGAAGAGCAGGACGTTGCCGCGCGTGCTGCCGGCCCCCATCAAGCCCACGCGCCAGATCTTCCCGCGCAACGGCCCCAAGCCCCCACCGATCTCGATGTTGAACTCTTCGAGCAGGCGCGCGCGCACGCGCCCGTCCTCCACGCCCTCCGGGACGCGAATCGTCGTGAGCGTCCACAACCGATGCTCGCGCGGGACCAACAGCTCCAGCCCCATCGCTTCGAGCCCCGCCCAGAGCGCCCGAGCATTCCGCTCATGCCGTCGCCACCGCGCTTCCAATCCCTCCTCCGCGACGATGCGCAGCGCTTCGCGCAAGGCATAATTCATGTTGATGGGAGCCGTGTGATGATAGCACCGCTCGCTCCCCCAGTAGCGTTCGATGAGCGAGACGTCGAGATACCAGTTCGGCACTGGGGTCTTCCGCCGCCGCACCTTCTCCAGCGCCGATTCGGAGAACGTGATCGGAGCCAGTCCCGGAGGGCAACTGAGCGCCTTCTGCGATCCCGAGTAGCAGACGCCGATGCCATGCCGATCCACACCCACCGGATGCCCGCCGAGGCTCGTCACGGCATCCACGATGAGAATCCCCTCTCGCTCAGCGACCCACCGCGCGATGGGTTCGATCGGCTGCAGCACGCCCGTCGAAGTCTCCGCGTGCACCACACAGACGACGCGCGCTCGCGAGCGATCGAGCGCCGCCTTCATCGCCTGCTCGTCGAGCGGACGCCCCCACTCGGCCTCCACGCGAATCGGGCGCGCGCCCAAGCGCGTGGCCATCTCGTACATCCGTTCCCCGAAGAATCCATGAATGCCGATGATGACTTCCTCGTCCGGTTCCAGGAGGTTCGCCAACGCGGCCTCCATCCCCGCGCTTCCCGTCCCAGAGACCGGAAACGTGACCCGATTCTGCGTCTCGAAGACATAGCGCAGCAGATGCTGCACGTCAGTCATGCAGGCGAGGAAGACCGGATCCAGATGCCCGAGAGTCGGCGCCGCCAGGGCGCGCATGACACGATCCTCAACAGGGCTCGGCCCCGGGCCGAGCAACAGGCGATGCGGCGGGTGAAATTCAGCGATCGTCATGACCCCTCCTTGAGCAGTTGAATGAGAAATCGCACAGGCGTTCCGAGCCCGATGGCGCGGGCGCCCGGATCAATCGGCTCCCCGCGCTCGCCCAATCGGGCCGTCAGAATACCGACGACCTTCCCCTCGCGGTTGAAGATGGGACTGCCGCTATAGCCCGGCATGACCGGTGCATCCAATTGCAGGAGCGTCGGCCCCACTTTGCTGATCGTACTCCGGGTGAGCGTTGTCGTCGCGCGCTCCTGACCGGTCGTCTGTAGCAGCGCCGAACCAAGCGGAAATCCAATGATCACGACCTCATCCCCTTGCCGAAGGCGCGCCGGATCGGGCTCAAAACCCGCGACGACCGGAAGCGGAATCGGCGCCTCCACCTTCAAGAGCGCCAGATCCATCTCCCGCGACCACCGCAGCAGGCGAGCCTCCAAGGCCTCCTCGGGCGCGCGATCGGCGAAGATCACGCGCAGCGATTCGGTGACGGGCTTCCCCATCCCATCCGAGAGATGCGCTTCGAACTCCCATGGACGCACCAGGTGATAATTGGTGACGATCAGCCCCCGCGGATCCACGGCGAAGCCCGATCCCTCGCTCACCCCCGTGCTGAGCTCGCGCCCCCGCGCGTCGAGGATCCGGAAGTGATGCTGAATCAGCACGACGGCGGCTTGATTTCGCTCGGCGATAGGCGCGAAAGAATTCGCGTCGTCCACACGCGGCGCGCGCGCATCTGGCAAGAGGAGTCCGACGACGATCCCGGTGACGGCGATCGCGCCGATGGCGAGACCGATCGTCCACCGCCGCCACGCCCGCGCCGAACGATGCACAGCGTGCTCGATCATCCTCTGCACGGTCGCGTGGCCCATCCGCCACACCGACGCCGAAGTCTCAATGAGCGTCGGCTCGGTCCGCGTGGCTGAGCCCCCCGGACGCGCCTCCGGCATCGGAGCGAGGATCTCGATCCTCACGCGCGGTCCCCGGCGACCGAACTGCACGAGATCGCCGCTGTGAATCCGCGCCCGATGCACGCGCACATCGTTCACATACGTGCCGTTGGTGCTCCCCAAATCCTCAATCACCACCCCCTCGTCCGTGAGCAGGAGCGCCGCATGATGCGCCGAAGCTCGCACATCCTGCGGGCTGAAACGCACGTCGTTATCGGCAGCGCGCCCGAAGGTGACGCGCGGCTTGGACACCACCTCCTGCCGCCCCGCGTACCCCCCGCTCACATGCGTGACGCGAATCTCCATACGTCCGCTCACGGCCTCGGGCGGGCATCACCGCCCCTCGGCTCGGATGAGGTGATCGCCGCCGCTCCCGGCTCGTCCTCGATCAACTGCACTTGGATCGTCCCGAACCCTCCGCGAACACGCGCCAGCACGGGCACACGGCGTTCGTCTGCGCTCAACCAGACGAACATCTCGCCCTCTCGGCGGATCAATCGTCCCGGACCGAAGACGAGCGGCTCGATCTTCAGAGCGGAGACGCGACCGCGCGGCGTCTCCACCTCCTCGACCTCATGCACGCGAATCTCCAGATCATAGGTCTCCCCCTCGTCGCTCACAGGGAATCGCAACACGCTGCCCGGCACCAACGGCTGCATGCGCACGTAGTAGATCCCCGAGAGAATATCCTGCACCCAGGGGCGCGCGGCATTCTCTTTCACTCTCGGCGGATCGGCCGGCTTCGTGAGATCGCGCACGATGGTCGTCACCGACGCGTTCGCCCGATCAAAGAGGGCCAGATGAAAACTCCGCTTCTCCCCTTCGGCCAGGTGTTTTCGCGTCCGCAGCACGCCGAAATCTTTCGGATCCACGAACGACTCGAAGACATCCTCCACGCGCATGCCCAGCAGGGTCATGAGCGCTCCTTCCGAGACCGCCTCCGCGCGAAGGTGATAGACGCCGAGAAGCGGCCGCTCCGACGAACGCCCGAAGGTGAACGTGAGGCGCCCGACGACGGCCGAGAAGATGAGCTTCGAATAGCGCGCTTGATACACGAGCCGCTCCCCTTCGCTGAAGGGGAGGGGAGATGATCCCACGGAGACGTCTTGCGCCGCACGCGAGAGAAGACGACCGCCGCGTACTCCCGCGCCCGCCAGGATGAGCGCAGCGATGAGCCCCGCGATGGACATCGCCGGCCCCAGGCGCCTTCCCTCAGCATCCGAACGCGCCCGAGGATCACTTCGCTTTGACCAGGAGAAGAACGAGGATAAGGACATATCCGAGCAACACGCGATATTCCCGATTTCGCACGTACACCGACCACTGCCCCGACCCCTCCTGCGAGAGGGCGAAGCGCCGCCCCAGCCTGGGAAAGAAGAGCGGGACCTGCCGCTCATACGCCTCGAAGGCCGCGCCAAACAGCGCGCGCAGATGTTCCGCCTCCAAGATCATCGTCGGCACATACACGACTGCGAAAAAGACGAGGAAACATACCAAAAGCCATGAACTTCGACAAGCGAGGGCGAAGGCTACTCCCAGGAGAAGCGAGCCCAGATAAAGGGGATTGCGCGTATAGGCATACGGTCCCGTCGTCGTCAGGACGTGGTCCTTTCGCAGATGCCGGGACGCCCACGCTCGAAGGCCGAGTCCGGGAAGCGCCAGCGCGGCTCCCCATAGGACCGAGGCGACCGTCGGCTGCGCCTCCAGCAGAAAAATGACGCCAAGCCCCAGGCTCAGAGGAACACGCGCTCGACGCACAGCCCTGAACCACGTCGGGCGCGCCCGAAGGAATCGCTCCCACGTCACCCACGACACGATGCGCTCACGGGTTTGACGATGGTTCGGTGATCCGACAGGGCTTCACGCGCGCGGCCCGCTCAGGCGCCCGCGCCAGTCGCCGCTCGATCGCCGCGATGACGTCGCCGACAGGAATATCGAGGGTTCCGACGTCGCGCTCTCGCCGGCTGTAATAGCGATGACCCGAAGCCGGCGTCCGCTCGACGACCTGATCATCGGGATGAAAGGGGCCGTTGCGCCGCGCCGACGTCGGACCGTAGAGCGCGACGATCGGCGTGCCGCGCGCGGCGGCCAGGTGCAGCGGTCCCGTATCCCCTCCGAGAAATAAGCGCGCACGATCAGCCAGCGCGGCCAATTGCTTGAGCGTGCACGGAAACGGGATGGCCTTCCCCCACCGCGCCGCGCGCGCGACCGCCTGCGCCAGCACGGCCTCACCCGGCCCGAAAGGCACCAGAGACACCCATCCGTAGCGCTCCCACAAGAAGTCCGCGATCGCCCCATACCTCTCCGGCGCCCACCGTTTGGCTGCCCATCCCCCGCCGGGATTGAGCAGAGCGAAATCTCCAATGGCCAGGGCCTCCAACCGCTCTTCCACGGTGCGCCGATCGCGTTCGGAGATCGCGATGGGGAATTCGTACGCTGGCTGGGGGACATCTCCCCCCACCACATGTCGCACCAGCGCGAGATTGCGCTCGATCACGTGCCCCTCCGCTGGGACGGCGACCGTTTCCGTCAGGAACATCCGACTCGCCTGCTCCTTGAGCGCCGACGTCTCAAATCCGATGCGCCGCTCGGCTTTGGAGAGCCACAACACGATCCCCGACTTCATCAACCCCTGGAAATCGAAGCCGAGATCATAGCGACGCTGCCGCACGCGCGCGAGCGCCGCTCGGATCTCCGCCCACGTCGCCGGATAGAACCACTGCCGGCGCCACGCCCGCGTGTTCACCTCGAGGATTTCGTCCAACATCGGATTGTCGCGCAAGAGATCGGCCATCGCGCGCTCGACGACCCAACTGATGTGCGCCTCGGGGAACGCCCGCCGAAGCCACGCCAGCGCCGGAAGCGTGTGCACGATGTCTCCGATGGAACTCAACTTGACGATGAGGATATTCACGGCGCGCTCCCCCGGCGAATCCGCTCGATGATCTCGCGGCTCGAATGGCACTTCCGGTCGCCGACGATGGCCACCACGCCGCCATATCGCGCGACGATCTCTCGCTCCGGGACCGTCTCCGGCGTGTAATCGGTCCCCTTCGCATGCACATCGGGACGCAACGCCTCCAGAAGCGGCGCCACCGTCAACCCCTCGAAGATGACGACGTAATCCACACACGCCAAGGCAGCGATGATCTCCGCGCGCTCCTCGGCCGGCATGAGGGGGCGTCCCGCTCCTTTCAAGGCGCGAACCGCCGCATCCGCGTTCACGCCGACGATCAAGAGGCCGCCCAATTGCCGCGCTGCTTGCAGATACCGGACGTGTCCGACATGAAGGGGATCGAAGCAACCGTTGGCGAGCACGATGCGCTGATGGCGCGCCCGCGCCGCCTCGACCTCGCGCCGCAGTTCATCGAGAGATCGAATCTTCGCCACGCTCATCGTGAGCGTCCCAGGAGAGGATCGAAGCGCGCAACTCCTCCGGACAGACCGTCGCCGTCCCGCGCTTCATGACGACGAGGCCTCCGGCGTGATTGGCCAGATGGGCGGCTTCTAGGAAGCTCGCCCCGGAAGCCAGAGCAAGCGTGTAGGTCGCGATCACCGTATCCCCGGCTCCGGTTACATCCACGGGCTCTCGACCGCCCACGATCGGCAGGTGCACGACCGGACGGCCATCTTGGAAGAGCGACATGCCCTCCTTCCCGCGCGTGATCAGCAGAGCCGAGAGCTTCAATCGGCGACGCAACGCGCGCCCGACGCGCTCCAAGGTCGGGAGATCGTCCAGATGCCGCCCGCACACTTCCTCGACCTCCGATTGATTCGGCGTGGCCGATGTGAATCCCTCAAATTCCAGCAGCCGATGTCGGGAATCCACGGTGACCGGCACGCCGCGCCGCGCCAGAGACCGAACAACGCTCACCATGAGCGGATGCACAAGCCCATAGTGATAATCGGAGAGGATCACCCCCTCGGCCGAAGCCGCCAATTCCCGCACCCGCTCGGCGAGCGCGCGCACGACCGATTCCGAGGGAGGGGCTTCGGGCTCCCGGTCAATGCGAATCACCTGCTGGCGCGTCGAATGGACCGAGCCCGCGAGGATGCGCGTCTTCGTGGGTGTGGAATACTCAGACACAGAGGACACGGCCGAGACATCCACACCCCTCTTCCGAAGGGCTCGAAGCACAGCGCGCCCCTCGGCATCGCGTCCGACGACACCGACGACGCTCACCCAAGCGCCAAGCGCAGCCAGATTCGCCGCCGCATTGCCACATCCGCCGGGCTGCGTCTCCTTCCGCTCGAATCGCAGGATCATCACCGGCGCCTCGCGAGAGATGCGCGCGATCTCCCCGTAGACGAATTCATCGGCGATGAGATCGCCCACAACCACGATCCGACGCCCGCGAAACCGGGCGATCACTTCAAGGAGTCGCGCCGCGCTCGGCCTCGTTCCCATGGCGCAAAATCCACCGAACGGCTTCCCAGAGATTCTCGGCGACGTGATCGGGCGGAGACCACCCCTCCCGTCGGGAACGCGCCCACTGCTCCCGGCCATGCCCGGTCAGGACCAAAACCCCCCGCGCGCCCACGCGGTGGGCCAGCTGGATGTCGCTGTATTTGTCACCCACGAAGACGCATCGCCGAAGGTCAAGCGCGAATTCCCGCTGCGCGCGTTCCACCAATCCGGTCGCCGGCTTCCGACACGCACACACCTGCCGATAGGCCATGACCGCCCCTTCGGGATGATGCGGGCAATAGTAGATGGCATCCCACTGAGCGCCATATCGGCGCAACTCGCTCTCGAACCGGTGATGCACCTGGCGCACCAGTTCCTCGGTGAAATACCCCCGCGCCACGCCCGATTGATTCGTGATGACGATCACGCGGTATCCGGCCCGCCGGAGCGCGCGAAGCGCCGGAATCGTCCAGGGGAACAACCGATACGCCATGACGTCACGCGCATAGCCGACGTCCTCGCTGAGCGTGCCATCTCGATCGAGGAAGACAGCGCGCGCCAATCCCGAACGCTCCACGTCGTCCCCGCGAAGCGGAGCTCGTTCGGTCTCCCGACCCTCGCCCTCCACGAGCGAATTCATCCCTCCCGCTCCACGCCGGAGGAGACGGCTCGAACCGAAGCCACTCCCTCCTCCAGAAGCTGCGAGGCCGGGCGCAAGACGTCCTCCACCCGGATAGCCG
>BEHK01000081.1 GCA_002898775.1 bacterium HR08
CGCGAACGATGAGCCGCACCCCATCGGCCACCGCCGCGCGCTCGATGCGCACCGCGCGGAACGCGCCGAGCGCATAGAGCGTCTGCACATCCTGCTCGATGCGCCGCGGATCAAAGGGTTCTCCCACCTTCGTCCGAAGGTGAAACCGAATCGCGCCGTCGGGGACGCGCCGATTGCCCCGTATGACGAGCGAACGAACAAGCGGCGCCTCCTCCAAATCGGGCGCTTCCGCCGCCCGGACGCCCACCGCGAGCCCAATGAAGGCCAAGAGAAAGCGACCCAGCACTTCCCACGCGCGCTTCTTCCGGATCATGAGCCGACCTCCTTCATGACCCGCCGCGCGCTCGCACGATCCGAGTGCGGCGCGCCGAGCAGCTCGAAAAAGAGCGCCTCGTAGTGATCCACAATCCGCTCCCAATCGTACCGTTCGCGCACGCGCGCCATGGCGCGCTCGCGCAAACGGATCACCCGCTGCGGATCAGCGAGGACCTCCTGCAGCCGCTGTCGAAGCTCCTCGGCCGTGCGATAGTAGATGCCGACCTCCCCGGCGACTTCCCGATTCTCCGGCGTGTCCAGGACGAGGACGCAATTGCCGAACCCCATCGCCTCGACGAGCGCGGGATGCGTCCCCCCGACCTCCGTCGCATGCACGTAGCAGTAGGCGTTCTGCTGGAGCCGCCGATAGTTCTCGCCATAAACGAATCCCGCGAAGAGGATGCGCGGATCCCGCGTGCGCTTCAAGCGCTGCACGTAAGCCCGCGCATAGGGCGCATCGCCTACGATGAGCAACTTCATCTCCGTCTCCACCCGCTCGAACGCCTCGATCACCAAATGGGCGTTGTTCTCGGGCTCCAGCCGACTCACGTAGAGGATGTACCGCTCGGGTTCCACCCCAAAGGGACGCACCCCATCGGGATCCGGACGCCGCTCGACTTCCGCGCCGTAGGCGATCATGCGCGTCTGCACGCCGTAGCGCTGCCAATAGTAGGCGCGGATCACCTCCGCATCGGTGATGACGACATGCGCGAGCTTCGGCGCGAGCCGTGCCGAGAGCCGGTAATACAGGCGCCCGAGCCAATTCCACTTCTTCCGCTTCCACTCGAGCCCATCCACATTGATCGCCACCTTCTTCCCCACGAGACGCAGCAGCCCCGCGGCCAGCGCATTGGCGGCGTTACAGACGAGGATGACCTCGTAGGGGCGCCACCAGGCATGAAACGCGCAGAGGAACGTGTGCACGACCGTGTCGAAATACTTGTGCCGGATCGTCGGGAGGACGACCAACCGAACGCCGCGATACTCGCGCTCAGGGAGCGTGACGTAGTGACGTCGCCCGTAGACGGTCACCTCATGGCCGCGCGCCACAAGTCGCGTCGCCAACTGCTCGGCGAAAGTCTCGAAGCCTCCGTAGTTGGCCGGGATACCGCGAATCCCCAGAATGGCGATCCGCATCGCCGCCCCCCTTCATCGGGAAGCGCCCGCGGCCTGAGCCGATGCCGCGCGCTCGGACGCCCGCACGCGCCGGACGACATCCTCGTAAGCGCGCAGCGTCAACTCGGCCGTGCGCTTCCAAGAGAATTGCTGCGCCCGCCGAAGCCCTCGCTCGGACAATTCGCGCCTCATGGCTTCGTTCCAGATGACCTGCTGAAGGGCCTCTTCGATCGCCCGCTCATCATAGGGGTTCACCAAGAGAGCCGCTTCGCCCACGACCTCGGGGAGTGAGGAGCTGTGGCTCGTGATGACCGGAATCCCACAGGCCATCGCCTCCAGCACGGGGAGACCGAAGCCCTCGAAGATCGAGGGGTAGACGAAGACCGTCGCTCCGCTGTAGAGCGCGGGAAGATCCTCTTCCGGGACATAGCCCGTGAAGATGATGTCCTCCGCGAAAGGCGCGTGTTGCGCCGCGCGGAAGATGTCCTGATACAGCCATCCCTTCTTCCCCACGATCACGAGCTGATGGTCCAGCTCATCGTCCCGACGACGCAAGGCGACATACGCGCGGATCAACCGGACGAGATTCTTCCGAGGCTGAAGGCTGCCGACGCTCAAGATGTACTCGCGCGCGATGCCATAGCGTCGGCGAACGGCGTGAATCCGCTCCCAGTCTCGAACCGGCGCAAAGAGCGCGCTCACCCCCTCGGGCGTCACCACGATCCGCTCCGGCGGAACGCGATACGTTGCCCGAATATCCCGGGCCGAATATTCCGAGACCGTGAGGATGCGCGCCGCTCGGCGCGCCGTATAGCCGACAGCGAGCTTGAGGAGCCATCGCTCGCGCGGCGTATAAAACTGCGGGAGATGCTCGAACGACAGATCGTGAATCGTCGTGACGATCGGCCGCGGACAAATGGGAGGAGCCGCATATTGCACGTGCAACAGGTCCACCTGCGCTCGCCAGACGGCCAACGGCAAGCTGACCGGAATGCGAAGATACCGCGTGTGCGGGCGCACCACCCAAACGCGAAAATTTCGGAATCGGCCGCGCCACTGTTCAGCGACCTCCGGACGGGTGAAGAACAGGATGTATTCGTTCTCCTCATCAATGGCGGCGAGCGCCTCGATGAGGTTCTTGATGTACGTTTCGTTCCCCGCCGTCTGACTGCCAATGGCGTGCGCGTCAATGCCGATCCGCATTCGTCCCTGCGGTCTCATCGGTCCGACCTCCGCGTCAGGAGGGAGCCGACGCCTCCGCGCGCAAGCGCCGATAGATGGCCTCCACTTGCGCGCGCGTCCGCTCGAACGGCCCCGACGTGTCGATCTCGAAATCGGCATATCGCCGCTTCTCGCTCGAGGGGAGCTGCGCGCGGATGCGCGCCAGGGCGTCCTCGCGCGTCAGACCCTCGCGCCGCATCAGGCGCGCGATCTGCTCCTCCTCGTCGCAGTAGACGACGATGATCCGATCGAACCGCGGCCGCGCCCCCGCCTCGATGACGAGCGCCGCCGCCACCAGGAGAATCCCCTCTGGATCCCGGCGCGCCAGCTCGGCACTGCGCCGCTCGATCTCCTCGAGCACGCGCGGATGCACCAAACGATTCAACAACTCCCGCCGCGCCGCATCTCGAAAGACGATCGCCCCCAATCGGCCCCGATGGATCGTCCCATCCTCGGCGAGGATCTCCGATCCGAAAGCGCGCACGACATCATGATACGCGGGCCGACAAGGGCGCATCAGCTCATGCGCGATCTCGTCCGCCTCCAGCGTGTGGCATCCCAGTTCGCGGAACATGCCGAGGACGACACTCTTGCCGACGGCGATGCTGCCGGTGAGGGCGACTCTCAACATCACGACTTGATGCGATAGGCGCGCTCTTCGTTGTTGAAGATCCAGCCGACGACCTCGCCGATGTTGATCTTCTCCGACGTATAGGAGGCGCGCGTGATGGCCGCCGATCCCTGGTCCACCATCGCCCCGATGTTCCGCACCATCTCGCGAAACCGCCGCTGCCACACGCGCATGTTCTCGGGCCGCAAATCCACCCAGCCCTTCCGCGCCCACCGATCCACCGCCGCCGGCGTGACCCGCACGCGCGGCTCGCCCTTGACCTCCGGAATGCGAATGAACGGCCCGCGAAAGAGCTTCCGCCCATCGGGCGCCAGAATCGGCACGCCAATCGAGGTGATCACATCCCGAATCTTGCTGCGGCAGATGAGCCGATACAGGCTCTTGGCCATCTCCTCCGGATCGGCCTCGACCACCGCCGTGAGCGTCTTGTAGCGCATCTTCAGCAGATGCGCTTCATAGAGGAGCTTGGTCAGCTCCGGCGGCCCCAATTGCCCGATGGCGATGCTGTAGGTCCCCGTCTCCTTCTCCAGGTGCTTCAGTCGCTCGATCACCAGACCGCGCAAATACCCGGCGCGATAACTGGGCGGCATGACCGCCCCGTCAATGGCGGCGATCACGTCCACGCCCGTATTGCTCCCCTTGATCTCCAACACGGCCGCTTGCGCGATCTCCTCCGGCGTCACCGCCTCCATCTGATGGAGGCTGGTGATCGTCTCAAATTCCCCGCGCGCGAAGAACCCGTTCTCCCCCGTATCCACGCCCACGACGCTCAATTCCCCCAAGCGCTCGAACTCCTCCGGCGGGCGGATCGTGAGCAACACCTCCCCCAGCGGTTCCACTCGACTCGCATAAATGGAGACGGGCTCGCTCCCGCGCCGCACCGTCTGAAACGCAATGCGCCGATAGCTGACCAGGGCCGCCGGCTTGATCTCCTTGACGATCGGCCCACCGGCCGTGCGCGCCATCAGGAAGAGCAATCCCGTGTGCGCGAAGGCGATGGCCGATTTCGAGATGAGAAGCGCGCTCGGACGGTCCTCACTGTGCGTGTACGGAATATTGAGCCCCATCCCCCCTGTCCCCGTCGTCCCGATCTTCAGATACAACCGCGTTCCCGCCTCCACCATCGCGCGATAGAGCAGGAGCGTGTGCCGCACCAGCTCGGGGATCCCCTGCGAGACGATCAACGTTTCGATCTTCCGCACCGCCTCGTCCTTCAATGCCGCGAGCGTCGCCGCTTCTCGGCGCTCGATCGCGCGCGCGAGCCGAGCCAGGGTGTCGCGCGCTTCGATCGAATTCGTGTAGACGTCCTGATACCCAATGGCCGTGGCCGTATTGATCGAATCCACGATGACCTCGGGCTTGAAGCGACGAATGATGGCGACCAGCCATGACCGCTCATAAGCCCGATCGAGATCCCCAAAGAGGTCCTGAAAGAGGGCCTCTCGCCGCGCGGGGTCCTCGACGAGCTGCCGCCGCGTCAGCCCCCGATCCTCCGTGCGCAGGAAGATGTCTCCCCACACGCCCTCCACCCTCAGCGTCGGGAACTCCTCGCGCAAGGCCACGAGCGCCTCCTCCACCTCGCGCTCGAAGAGCCCGCCGATGACCAGCAGACGCGGTTCGATCTCACGGGCGACAGCCCGGGCGATCTCAAAGCCGATGAGTCCAGCCCCACCGAGGATGAGTACGGATCTCGGCCCGCGCATACCGTGGAAACCTTAGCACACGCGGGCTCATCGGGCAACGAGACGCCCCCACATCAGGGGGATTCCCCCGTCCGTCCCGCCGCTTCTATTTCCTCCAGGCGCTCGAACGCTCGCCGCAGATGCGGAATCGTGATCGAGCCGCCGACGACCAACGCCACATTGAACGCCTCGAGGAACTCCTCGCGCGTCACCCCCTCCTCGTGACAGCGCAGAAGGTGGTAGGTGACGCAGTCGTCGCAGCGCAAGACGAGCGAGGCGACCAGCCCCAACAGCTCCTTCACCTTGGGCGAGAGCGCGCCGGTCGTGTACGCCTGATGATCGAGCGCGAAAAAGCGCTTGATCCCCAGATGGCCGCTCTCCAGGATCTTCTCGTTCATCTTCCGGCGATACTCCTGCCACTCCTGGAGCGTCATCCTCCTCCTCCTCTCGCGAGATCACGCAAGAGCATACCGCTCCCACGCACGCCAGGGGAAGAGCGAGGCCCGCGTTGACGCGGAGCGCATCAACTCGGTACTATTGGCCTCTCACACCGTTTGGGCGGGACAATGGGACGATGAAGATCATCCGCATCGCCAACGGCCAAGGCTTCTGGGGCGATAGCCTGGACGCTCCGGTCGAACAGGTCACGCTCGGCCCGATCGATTACTTGTCGCTCGATTACCTGGCCGAGGTGACCATGTCCATCCTTCAGAAACAAAAGGCCCGCGATCCGCGTCTCGGCTACGCGCGCGATTTCGTCCCCCTGATGGAGCGCATCTTCCCGATCTGCCTGGAGAAGAACATCCGGGTGATCGCGAACGCGGGCGGGGTGAATCCTCGCGCGTGCGCCGAGGCCGTGCGAGACGTGGCGCGAACCCTCGGCCTCTCGGGGGTGCGCATCGGGATCGTCGCGGGCGATGACCTCCTCGATCGGCTCGACGACTTAATGGCCCGAGGTCACCAGCTGCGCAATCTCGATACGGGTCGCCCCTTGAGCGATGTCCGCCCCCGCGTCCAAAGCGCGAACGTCTATTTCGGCGCCTTCCCGATCGTCGAAGCCCTTCGGCAGGGAGCTCAGGTCGTCATCACCGGACGCACGACAGACGCCGCGCTCGCTCTCGCCCCGATGATCTACGAGTTCGGCTGGCGCGAGGATGAATACGACAAGCTCGCCGCCGGTGTCGTGGCCGGCCACCTCATCGAATGCGGCGCTCAATGTACGGGCGGGAATTCCCAAATCGCGTGGAAGACCATCCCCGACCTTGACCGCATCGGGTACCCTATCGCCGAAGTCGCCGAAGATGGGACGTTCATCATCACCAAGCACGAGGGCACCGGCGGGCGCGTCACCTCGGCGATCCTCAAGGAACAACTCCTCTACGAGATCGGCGACCCTCGCCGGTATATCGCCCCTGAATGCATCGCCGATTTCACGACCATTCGCCTGGAGGAGGTGGGACCTGATCGGGTCCGCGTGTGGGGGGTTCGAGGAGCCCCGCCCACCGAGTTCTACAAAGTCTCCATCAGCTACTTCGCCGGATATAAGGCCGTGGGCACCCTCGTCTATAGCTGGCCCGATGCCTACGAGAAAGCGAAGCGGGCGGATCAGATCCTGCGGAAGCGACTGCAGCGACTCGGTCTGCAGTTTGACGAGATCCTCACCGAGTTCCTCGGCGTCAGCGCCTGCCACGGCCCGCTCGCTCCCGACCCCTCGCCCGACCTCGCCGAAGTGCAATTGCGCATCTCCGTTCGGAGCGAGGACCGGCAGGCCGTCGAACGCTTCACGCGCGAGATCAGCCCATTGATCCTGAACGGACCTCCAACGGCCACGGGATTCGCCGGGGGTCGTCCCCGCGTCGAAGAGATCCTCGCTTACTGGCCCGCCCTCCTGCCCAAATCCGAGGCCACCCCCACCGTGGAGATTGTCGAGATCTAGCCGCCTCACCCCCTACAATCCGATCAGGACAAGCGGCGAAGAGAAAAAGCCCCTTCCCCCTTCGATTCCGATCCGCGCCGGAACCCACGATGAGCCATCCGGCCACGAAAGCCCCTCACCTCCTCCTCAATGCAATCGCTCCCCACACTCCTCGCGGAGAACCACAGGCCCCACACCCGCCCACCTTGGTTCGATTAGCACTAGCGACAATCGCGGCAGCGCTGTTCTCGGCAAAAACGTTTCAATCCCACCTTGGTTCGATTAGCACGCTGATGATGAACCTCCTCATCGAGAACGAGAGTCGTTTCAATCCCACCTTGGTTCGATTAGCACCAACGCGACCGGGTCGAGCTTCCCCGACCCGATCATGTTTCAATCCCACCTTGGTTCGATTAGCACGACCCCGCAGCGCGGGTGACCGTCCACCCGCGCTCGGTTTCAATCCCACCTTGGTTCGATTAGCACGGGCGCGCCCGCAGCCCGCGAGGCCCGAGCGCGCCAGTTTCAATCCCACCTTGGTTCGATTAGCACTCGTGACGCTCGGCTGAGATTTGCCGAGCGCGTGCTCGTTTCAATCCCACCTTGGTTCGATTAGCACCGGCGGAACGAACCGGACCCCCTCCTCGGGGCTCTCGTTTCAATCCCACCTTGGTTCGATTAGCACTGGGGTGGGCCGCGAATAATTCACTTCTAGGCTAAGTTTCAATCCCACCTTGGTTCGATTAGCACGGCTTCCACGCCTGGAGGAGCCTGGAGGAAGCTGGCCAAACAGCACGTTTCAATCCCACCTTGGTTCGATTAGCACTTCAGATCCTCCTGGCCGACGCTATCGCCGCTGGCGGTTTCAATCCCACCTTGGTTCGATTAGCACCAACGCGCGCGAGCGCGGCGTGGGATTATCGCTCGAGTTTCAATCCCACCTTGGTTCGATTAGCACACACCGCAAGGACTCTCGCTCATCGCCGAGGATCATGTTTCAATCCCACCTTGGTTCGATTAGCACCAACACTTTATGAGGAGGATGAGCATGCTCTATCCCGTTTCAATCCCACCTTGGTTCGATTAGCACCCGAACCGCGACGACGTTTCTTGTCGTCGTTGCGGGGTTTCAATCCCACCTTGGTTCGATTAGCACGACGTCAAAAGGCGAGCGCAGCGTCTCCGTTCCCAAGTTTCAATCCCACCTTGGTTCGATTAGCACCGACGATGTGGCCATTTTGCTCGCCGCCGTGCTCCGTTTCAATCCCACCTTGGTTCGATTAGCACGAAAATTCCACCCCTTCCCCCAGAAGGGAGAAGGAGGTTTCAATCCCACCTTGGTTCGATTAGCACCGGCTCCACTTGTGCCACATTTCGTGAACGTCTTGGTTTCAATCCCACCTTGGTTCGATTAGCACGGTTCCGTACCCCCGTCGCGGGGGAGGAACCCGTCGGTTTCAATCCCACCTTGGTTCGATTAGCACCGAGCCGGAGCGCGAAAGCGAAGGCCTTGGCGTACGTTTCAATCCCACCTTGGTTCGATTAGCACGCCGACGCTTTCACGACCTTTTGCGACTCGACGATGGTTTCAATCCCACCTTGGTTCGATTAGCACGAGCCCAGTTCGTATAATACCGGGCTCTATTCTCGAGTTTCAATCCCACCTTGGTTCGATTAGCACCGGTCTCAGAGTCATTCGCCGTTCCCCTAACCGACGGTTTCAATCCCACCTTGGTTCGATTAGCACCCGGACGGGCACATCCCCGGGCGCGGGGCTGGCCCGTTTCAATCCCACCTTGGTTCGATTAGCACTCGGAAGCGCTCGACGATATCGTCGGCGCTCGAGAAGTTTCAATCCCACCTTGGTTCGATTAGCACGAGACTGAAACAACTAACTGCGTTTGCGCGCCCGTTGTTTCAATCCCACCTTGGTTCGATTAGCACGCTCCGCCCTGTCCTTTGCGAAGGCAAAAGACTTTCGTTTCAATCCCACCTTGGTTCGATTAGCACAGGCCTTCGCTTTCGCGCTCCGGCTCGAAGCACAGAGTTTCAATCCCACCTTGGTTCGATTAGCACTTCCGGCTATTGAAACCGTCGTGATCTCTGACGATGGTTTCAATCCCACCTTGGTTCGATTAGCACCGCGCAGCGGATGCGCGCGCGGGTGTATGACTATGGTTTCAATCCCACCTTGGTTCGATTAGCACCCCCGAAAACGCCCGGATCGTCCGGGCCGTATGGCCGTTTCAATCCCACCTTGGTTCGATTAGCACCCAGCGGTTTGGCCCCGGCGTGACCGTTGCTGAGCGTTTCAATCCCACCTTGGTTCGATTAGCACTCGCTGTAGGGCGCGGACGATCCTCCGCGCCTCCTGTTTCAATCCCACCTTGGTTCGATTAGCACCGGGGGAGGAGTAATCCTCCCTCTTCCCCCTTCCCCGTTTCAATCCCACCTTGGTTCGATTAGCACGTGGGGACGTCTTGACATCCCCTTCGATGAATTCTGTTTCAATCCCACCTTGGTTCGATTAGCACCGAAGATCCTCATCGTGCAAGCGTGGGCGACGAATCGTTTCAATCCCACCTTGGTTCGATTAGCACTGAAGGCCTTAATTCTCAGCTTCTCGATGCCCACGTGTTTCAATCCCACCTTGGTTCGATTAGCACCCTACGACAAGATGCCGGGGATCGTGGCGCATCCGAGTTTCAATCCCACCTTGGTTCGATTAGCACCGAACGTGGAATCTCGGATCGCGCTGCCGCATGGCCGTTTCAATCCCACCTTGGTTCGATTAGCACCCAACCCCCCAGAACTGGCGGCTGGGGGGTGGGACTGTTTCAATCCCACCTTGGTTCGATTAGCACCATGGACCCCGACGTGTCCACGACGACCGCAACGGCGTTTCAATCCCACCTTGGTTCGATTAGCACTGCGGTCGTGGGAGCCGTGGTCGAAGTGGAACTGGGGTTTCAATCCCACCTTGGTTCGATTAGCACCTAGCACCGCTGGGGCAACCGATTACACCTACCGCGTTTCAATCCCACCTTGGTTCGATTAGCACTGTTCGCCTGCTGGCGACAGGGCTTCTCTTCGGCGAGTTTCAATCCCACCTTGGTTCGATTAGCACGCGAAACGAACGCTTTTGCCGCCTGACGTCTTGACGAGTTTCAATCCCACCTTGGTTCGATTAGCACTATCTGCGGCGTCAGGCGCGCTTGGAACATCCCCGGTTTCAATCCCACCTTGGTTCGATTAGCACGACTCCACGATCCGCACGATCTCCTGCGCCACCTGTGTTTCAATCCCACCTTGGTTCGATTAGCACATGATCGAAGGGCGTGATCTCAAGAACGCCTTGCGGTTTCAATCCCACCTTGGTTCGATTAGCACTTATTGACGTCACCGAAGCGGGGGAATCGGGCCTCGTTTCAATCCCACCTTGGTTCGATTAGCACGGGCTGGCCCGGGGCTAGTTTACTTTTTCTTCAACCGGTTTCAATCCCACCTTGGTTCGATTAGCACCGACGGCCGGGGGCGGCGGCCAAGCCGACAGCGTCCAGCTGTTTCAATCCCACCTTGGTTCGATTAGCACTCCGCAAGATGATGCAGCCCCGTTTGCACGAGCACCGTTTCAATCCCACCTTGGTTCGATTAGCACCCCTTCAAGGTGAAACCGCAAAAAGATCGTGCCGATGTTTCAATCCCACCTTGGTTCGATTAGCACGTGTTCGCCTTCGCCAAGAAAGCGCCCACCTTTTGGTTTCAATCCCACCTTGGTTCGATTAGCACGTTTCACCTTTTGGAACCATCCTGTTGATCTGCAAAGTTTCATTCCCACCTTGGTTCGATTATCACTCTTCTCCTTCTACTGACCCTCTCTCTCCTCCGCTTTTTCAATCCCACCTT
>BEHK01000082.1 GCA_002898775.1 bacterium HR08
GGCCCGGCGTGCGCCGCGTTCGCTACGAGGGGGTGACGGGGACGCAAGCGGCCGATCTCGCGCGACGCTTGCGCGAGGCGAAGATCGAGCTTCATCCGGGGCGACCCTGCGATTCGCAAGAGGTGTGGCGCGCGCGGCAGGTGATCGCCCGGTGGGCCGACGAGCGAGGATTTCCGTGGGCGCGCGTCGAGAGCGAAGAGCAGGAGGATGCGGGATCGGCCTCCGTGGACGTCGTGTTCCGCATCACGTGGGGGCCGCGGGGGATCATTCGAGACGTCGTCTTTCGCGGGAATCACGCGGTCGCGAGCGCGGAGTTGCGGAACGTGTTGCGGTGGCTGCGGCCGAGATCGGTGTTCCGTCGGTTCTCCCAACGTGGCGTGTACACGCGCGCTCGTGCCGAGGAGGATCGGCAGCGCCTGGTGGCGTTCTATCAAGAGCGCGGGTATGCGCGAGTGGAAGTAGGCGAGCCCGTGCTCGTGCCTGTTGAGGAGCGCGATCGTCGTGTCCACCTGCGCGTGGAGATCCCGATCCGTGAGGGGCCTCGGTATCGCGTGGGAGAGGTGCGGGTGGAGACGGGAGAGTCCTCGATCCCTCCAGCCGTGCGCGCCGCGCTTCAGTCGCTTGCGCCGGGGGAGGTATACCAGGCGCGGAAAGTGCACGTCGTTCTGGAGCGGATTCGTGCCATCTATGCGGCGGCCGGGCGGATTCCGATGCGGGCCGACGTTCTTCAGGATTTCGAAGATGCGACCGCACGCGTGTCCCTGCTGTTTCGCGTCGAACTCTCGCCGCCGTTGCGCGTCGCGCGTATCGAGTTCGAGGGGAATCGGCGAATCTCCGATCGGCTCCTCCGGCGCGAAGTATTGCTTCGCGAGGGGGAGCGGTACGACGAGAGCCTCCTGGATCGCAGCCTCGTGCGTCTGACGCGTTCGGGTCTCGTTCATCCCGTGGATCGAAAGGATGTGGAGCTTGGTGTGGATCGCGAGCGGCAGGAGGTGACCGTGACGATTCGCGTCCGCGAGATGGATCGGCAGGGGATCTGGATGATCGGAGGATCGAGCGGAGTCGGCGGGGGGTATCTCGGCGTGATGTATCGAGCGGTGAGCGTCCTGGGGCTCGGGGAGGTGCTCGGGCTGGAGGCGACGGCGGGGCCTCGAATGCACAACGTGCTGCTCGATCTGCTGGTGCGACGCGTGGCGAACACGCCGGTGACGCTCGGGCTCTCGCTCTTCTCCCAATTCTCTCGATTTGACGCGCTGAGTCTTGGGACTCTCGATACGGCGCTTGATCGCCTCTGGTATCGCCGGGGTGGGATTCGTCTGAGCGGCAGTTATCCGATCACAGAGTTCTCTTCGGCGGGTCTGGGCGTTCAGATCGAGCGCGTCCGTGCGACGCGGCTTTTGCCGGGGGATCCCCCCGCTCGATTCGCGCGCCGGACGCTCGCGTTCTTCTGGAATCGGAATACGACCGATGCGGCTTTCGATCCGCGACATGGAGCGATTTGGCTCGCGTCGGTGAGCGTGAGCGGGGGCGATGTGGCGATGGTGAAATCCTCGTTGGAATATCGGAGGTACGTGCCGGATCCGCTCACCGATGGGCGGAGCACCTTCGCCTTCCGAGGCGTCCTCGCTCATGCCGCCGGATTCGGGGGCCGGGTCGTTCCGTCGTTCGAGCGGTTTTTCTCGGACGGTCAGCTGGTCCGCGGATTCTCGGCCGGGGAATTCGGCCCGCTCGCGCGGTATCGCGCGGCCGTGACATCGGCCGAGGAGCCGGGTCAGGCGGGGACACTCTCGGGAATTGCAGCGATCGGAGGAGACAGTGTGGCCGCGTGGCAAGCCGAGTATCGCGTGCCGCTTGTTGCGCGCTTCACGCTGGCGCCTTTCTTCGACGCGGGGATCATCTCAGTGGTTCATCCGATCGAGGGGGTCTCGGTGCTTCGGGCGACCAATGCGCTGGTGCGGACGTCCACGGGGATCGAATGGCGTTTTCGCCTGCCGCTTCTCGAGCAACCGCTTCGCGTGATCTGGGCGTTCAATCCGACGCGCATGGATCGGTGGGGACGACTCGGGGACGGGCGCCTCATCCGGTTTCGGGAGCGCGCCTGGCGTGTGCGTGCCTTGCTTGGCGGGAGCCTGTGACGCGCGTTCTTCTCTCACGAAGGGCTCGTGCCTTCCTCCGGCACGCGTTCGAGGGCGGAGGGCTCCAGCGCCGCCAGGCGTTCACGCGCCGTGCGACCGGCATCCTGGGTGCGATAGTCGGTCGCGATCTTCACATAGAGCTCGACGGCTTCGGTCTTCTTGCCCTGGAATTCTAGAGCGCGCGCCAGGCCCAGTTTCAGAGGAGCCTGGGGGAGTTCACCGGGATCCTCAAGGAGCCGCCGATACTGCCTCTCGGCGCTCGCCGGGTCGCCGCTCGCCAGCAGATGCTCAGCCAGCGCCAATCGAGCGAGACGCGCGGTCTCCCCCTTCCCCTGGGCCAGCCGCTCCAGATCGCGGGTGCCCTCTGACCGATTGAGATGGAGCTGACACAGCGCCGCATAATACTCGGCCACATCGCGATGGCTCGGATATCTCTGAGCCAGGCGCGTGAATGCCTCCAAGGCCTCGCGATATTTCTGCTCTTCGCTCGAGTACGTTCGACGAGTCGGATCAGCGGATGATGAGGTCGAGGTCACTTCGGCCGTGAAGATCTCATAGGCTTCGGCCAGCGCCTTCTCGGCGCTCTCTCGTCGAGATGCGGTGAAGAGGGCTGTTCCCGTGACCAGGATCAGAAGGGCGAGAAGGCCGATGGCCGTCCGGATGATCTGGCGCCGATGGTGCTTCGCCCACGTGGCGAATCGTTCATAATGATCGCGAAAGGCGTCGTGTTTGAGATCTCGGGCGGTGATCTTGACCTTCTTCTTCTTGACCTTGATCGCTGCCTTTGCCACGTGCACGTTCCTCCCGATTGCCCCTTCCCGGCATCTTGATTTTGCCCCCTTCGCTCCGAGTGCTATAATGTAGTAGCAGCTTGGGTCGGACCCTGTCAAGGAAGGGGGACGATCGAGGGTGCGCCGTTTGAAAGCGTGAGCCCTGTCGGGGGGAAGGAAGCGATGTCGCAGGGATCGAAGCAAGTCATGGCGTCCGGGCCGACCGTTGGGGTCTTGGATCGTTTCGTCCTCGAGGATGCGCGCCAGCGGCGCCGCCTGATGTGGGCTACGGGCGTAGCTATTCTCTTTCATCTGGTGGTCTTCCTGCTCCGTTTGGAGAACCTCTTCCCGAGCCGTCCACTTCCGGAGCCGGAGCCGCCGGAGCAACTTGTGGCCATCCAGTTTGAGTTCCCGGAGATGGAGGTCGCTGGAGGAGGTGGGAATCGCGAATATTCTCGGCCTCCGGAACCCGTCTCGCAGAAGCTCCCGTTGCGATCTGAGCCGGTGCCGGTGCCCATTCCCGTTCCCTTCAAAGCCCCTCCGCCGCCAGAGCAAGCCCAATTGCCTTCGCTTGATACGCGCCTTCAGATTACGGCTCCCTTCAGTTTCGGACCTGTCGAGGCTCCCCCGGGAACAGGTGGAACCGGCGGGGGGAATGGAGCGGGAGAGGGGCGAGGAGTGGGAGATGCTTCTGGGGAGAGCGTGGGCGAGGGAATCGCTGGGCGCGGCGGATACGGCCGACCGATCATCACCTATAAGCCGCGCCCCGAGTGGACCGAGGAAGCGCGGCGCAATCGCATTCAAGGAGTTGTGGTGCTCAGCGCGACATTCGGGGCCGATGGCGTCGTCCGCAATATTCGCGTCATTCGTGGGCTCGGATACGGATTGGACGAGAAGGCCATTGAAGCGGCCAAGCAGATCAAGTTCATCCCGGCGCGAGGTCCTGATGGGCGCCCGGCCAGTGTGCGCGCGACGATCAATGTAGAGTTCAACTTGCTGTGATCCCTGTGGCTGGCGATCGTGCGGTCTCCTGGCGATCCTGATCCCGAAGGTGTGGGGCTGTCGCTTGAAGATCCTTCGCCGCGCCACCAAAGGGTATTGGCCGTTCATTTCGTCGGGAACCTGGAGCACATTTTGGTGTCTATGAAGAGGGAGGCCGAACATATGGCGCGCGCGGAGACGATCGAGGAGTACGCGCTCGCGATCGGCTGCACCGACGGCGAGCCGTTGAGTGCGGCGGAACGGCGATTCCTCGAGCGGCTGCGCGCCGGGGAGCGGGAGGCGTTCGAACAACTCATCGCGTGGTTTCAGGCGGATGTGTATGGACTGCTCTATCGGCTCTTGGGCGATCGGGAAGAGGCGCGCGATGCGACGCAGGAGACGTTCCTGAAGGTCTACCGCCATATCGGGCGGTTTCGTGGCGAGTGCGAATTGAGGACTTGGATTTACCGCATCGCGATCAATCAGGCGGCCAATTGCCATCGGTGGTGGCGGCGCAACGGGGACCGCATGATCTCGATGGAGATGTTGAGGGAGAGCCCGGAGGTCTCCTGGAGCGAGAGGTTGGTGGACCCGCGGGCCGATCCGGAACAGCAGGCGATCGCGCGGGAGGAGGAACGGTTGCTCATGGAAGCGCTCGGGCGGATCAAACCGGTCTTTCGGACGGCGTTGCTGCTGCGCGACATCGAGGGGCTCAGTTACGAAGAGATCGCGGCGACGCTTCAGGTCTCCGTCGGCACGGTGAAGTCTCGGATCGCCAGAGGGCGCGACGCGTTGCGACGCGAGCTGCAGCGTCTCCGCGAGCGGCGCGATGGGCGGCTCACTCCAAGCGCTGGCGAGCTGGGACGAGCGGATTGACCAGCTCCGGTTCGAGTCGAGTTCGCCGATGGGTCGAGGCGAGCTGTTTGACAATCAGGCCAGCACCATGAGATCGAACCGGAGCTGGTGAGTCCCGTTCGGGAAGAGGGGTGGCTGATGGGCTGTGCGAGCCGCCCGAGGGAGCGAGCATGAGGAATTGTGCGATCGTTCGACGCGACCTCTCGGCTTACTTAGATGGTGAGCTTTCGCCGGAGCGAGAGCGGTCCCTGAGGGCACATGTGGCGCTCTGTCCGGCCTGCGCGCGTTATCTGGAGGACTTGAGGGAATTGGCGTGCCAGCTGCGGCGGCTCCCGCGTCCGACTGTTCCTGCCGATTTGAGGAGCCAGCTTCTCGATGTCCTTGAGGGCGAGCGCGTGAAGAAACGCTCTGGGCTCTATTGGCTCCGATCGGCGGGCCGTTTGGTCTTCACATATCCGAAAGCCGCTTCGGCTTTGATCAGCCTCGTGGTCACGCTCGTGCTTCTTGGGGCCCTACTCTCCGTCCTTCGGCCTGTTCCGGAGGTCCCGCTGGCATACCATCATGCTCCCATCGCCCTTGACGCGCAGCAGTATAGTCTGCTCAATGGAGAGGTGAGCCATCCGTATGGGATCTACACCTTCCCGCGCCTTCGATCCTCGGGGCATTTGGAAGAGCTGTTTCGCGCGGCGGCGAGCGATCAACTGGTCGTGGTGACGTTCGTCCATCCGGATGGGCGGGCCTCACTTGTGGACATCGTGACCCCGTCGCCGAGAGCGGGCGCGATGGACGTGAGGATGTCCTTCTCCGGCGTGCGCTTCGAACCGGCGAAGCGGGCGGGACAGCATCCCGTGAGCACACAACTGGTGATGCTTTTGCATCGGCTGGACGTGACCTACTAGCGTTTGATCCCCCTAGAGGCGATGCCTCGTGTCCTGCGCGCGCGACCTTTTTCGGCCAACGGCTTCATTGTGGAGTCGGGCTCATGTCGGGAGTTCGTGAGGTGGTTCCTCTGACGCGCGGGAGCGGCTCCCCCTCGCGAAGGTGGTATTGACCGAGCTCGATCGGCTCGATAGAGTTAGAGCGCGGTGAGGCGCACCTGATGGTGCCAGGAGAGGAGAGAGGCTCATGAGGCTGAGGCGATGGCGGAGCATCGGAGTTCTTGTCGCGCTGCTCGGGTTGGAGGGGTCCTCTTCATGGCAAGGGGTATGGGCGCATGCTCCTGAGGCGGTGGAGAGTGGGGAGGTGGTCCTGAGGATCGGCCGGCCGCGCATCCTCTCGATTCAGGATGGGAGTCGGCTATTCGACGTGGGCTCGATGAACGCCATGGGAGCCGGCCGAAAGGGGCCCAGGATCGAGGCTCAGGATACCATCCTCTCCCAATGGTCGTCAGGTGGGGGTGATCCCAATGGATACGGGCGGCCGGGAGCCAGTGGGTTCATCCTCATTTCGGGGATCGGCCTCTCCGGGGCGACGGGGATCGAATTCGAAGGCCGTGGGGTTCGGGGTGAGGTGGTGAGCGCGGGGACGCCGGAGGAGTTGAATCCTCCCGTGCTTGTGCGCGTGATGATCGAGCCGACGGCTGAGCCAGGGCCGCGCGCTTTCACCATAATGACCTCGCGAGGTCCCGTGCGCAGCGAGGGGGTGGCGTTCGTCATCGCGGAACCGAAGATCCTCGCGGTATTGGATGAGGAGGGGGCGCCGGGATCACGGGGACGAATCGAGATCTTCGGCATCGGGCTCGATCAGGCGCGCGCGGTTGAATTTGATGGAGTAGGCGTCCGCGGGACCGTCGTCCCTTCAGAAGCCGGATTCGAGTTCGTGAATCCCATTGTGGAAGTGGATCTGGATATCGCTGAGGACGCCCCTTTGGGGGAACGCGCCTTCGTCCTGGAGACGGCGCACGCGCGAGTGAGGAGCGAGGGCGTGCGGTTTCGGGTCGTCGCGCCGCGCATTGATGGCGTGTGGGAAGGGCATAACTTCCGCCCTGGCGAGGGGTTTCGCTTGAGCGGAGAGGGCGCCCGGGATTCCTTCGGGGATGTCCTCGTCTTCGGCGTCGGGCTCGGAGGGGCGACGGAGGTGACGTTCTCGGGTTCGGGAGTCGAGGCCCGGTTGATGCCGGGATTCCCCGAGCAGCAACAGGAGTTGAATCCGGTGCTCACCGTTCATGTGACCATCGCTCCGGACGCTCCTTTGGGCGAGCGCGCGATCTTGGTGGTGGTGCCGCGTCCACCGGGTCGGGTGGACAGCCGCGATACGGGCATCACCTTCGCCATCGTCGAACCGCGCATTGATGGCATCGCGGATCGGCGCGGGTTCAATGAGGCTGTTGCCGGCGCCTGTGGCGACGCGGAAGTCCATGGCGTGGGTCTTCAAGAGGCGACAGCGATCACCTTCGCTGAACCGGGGGGGATTCGTGGAGTCGTTCGGTCAGAGACCTCAAATGCGCCGCTTTTGAACGATCCCTTGCGCGTCTGGCTCAGCGTTGATCCGCGCGCGGCGATCGGCCCTCGCGCCTTCTCCCTGAGGACTCCGCAAGGGGAAATCGCCAGCGGGCCCGTCGTCTTCGTCGTCTCCGTGCCGCGAATCGTGGGGCTCAGCACGGAGGAGCGCATCCCTGCGGCTTTCACCCTCCTATGGGCATTGCGGTCCCAACGGGTGACCGCGTCCCTGGGACGCGGTCGCTTCGAGCGTCTCTTTCGGACGTTTCAATCTCTTGAGGCGCGGCGCATGGCCGATGGCTTCACTCCGGGTAACGAAGTCGCTCCGGCTTCGTCTGGCGAGGCGATCATCTTCGGCGTGGGATTGATCGGCGCTCAGGCGATTCGCTTCTCGGGAGATGGGGTGACGGCCACGGTGCGCGCGATATCCCTGGAGGAGTTGAATCCCATCGTTCCCGTTCATGTGGAGATCGAGGCGGGGGCGCCGATGGGCGAGCGTTCGTTCCTCCTCACGCTTTCCCTCTCCGGGTCGTGCCCATATGACGTTCGCGATCTTCGCGGGGGGGATTTCCCCTTGAGCGAACGGTTGCAAATTCTCCGGGGCCGGGACAAAATTACATTTTCCGTCGAGCGCGAGGATGAGGCGTTGAGCGCCTCGGTGAGTTCTCACACGGAGAGCGCGCGACCTTGGAGAACAAGCGGGATTATTACGAAGTCCTGGGCGTCAGCCGTACGGCGAGCGAGCAGGAGATCAAGTCCGCGTATCGCAAGCTCGCCTTGAAGTATCACCCCGATCGCAATCCGGGCGACAAGGAAGCCGAGGAGAAGTTCAAGGAGATTGTCGAGGCGTATAGCGTCCTCTCCGATCCGGAGAAGCGTGCTCTTTACGATCGGTACGGGCATGCGGGGGTCAGCTCGTCGGCGGCGGCCGGCTATGGCGCCGGATTTGACCCATTCGCCACGTTCGAGGACCTGCTGGACGAGTTCTTCGGATTCAGCGACCTGTTCGGGACGACGACGCGGCGACGGTCGCGGGCGCGGCGCGGTGCGGATCTCCGGTATGATTTGGAGATCACGCTGGAGGAAGCGGCGCGCGGGGTCGAGAAGCAGATTCGCGTTCCCCGGACCGAAGGGTGTCCACGGTGTGGAGGGGCCGGGACGGCTCCGGGCACATCGCCCTCGCGGTGTCCGACCTGCGGCGGCAGTGGGCAGGTGCGGTACCAGCAAGGCATCTTCACCATCTCGCGCACCTGCGCGCATTGTCAGGGAGTAGGGACGATCATTCGGAACCCGTGTCAGGAGTGTCGCGGGCGCGGGCGCGTCCGGCGCGAACGCGTGCTGGACGTGCGCATTCCTCCGGGCGTAGATGAAGGGACGCGGTTGCGTCTGGACGGAGAGGGGGAGGCGGGAGTCGCCGGAGGGGCTCCCGGAGATCTCTACGTCATCATCCACGTGCGTCCGCACGAGTTCTTCGCGCGCCAGGGGGATGACCTCTACTGCACGGTCCCGATCACATTCGCTCAAGCGGCGCTCGGCGCGGAGCTGAAGATCCCCACGCTCTTGGACGGAGAGGAATCGCTGCAGATCCCAGCGGGGACGCAATCGGGAGACGTCTTTCGATTGCGCGGACGCGGGATGCCGCGCGTGGATCGGCCTGGTCGAGGGGATCTCATTGTGGAAGTTCGCGTCGTCACGCCCACGCGGTTGAGCCGCGAGATGCGGCGCCTCTTTGAGGAGCTGGCGCGATTGGAGGCGAAGGAGGTTGGGGAGAAGAGCCTCCTGGAGCGATTCAAGGAATGGCTCGGTGGGCGAGAAAGCCGCGACCGTTCGTGAGGCTCGAGGAGGAGACGATCGGTCCTCACGTTCTTGGAAGAGGAGAGGGGATGGCGAAGTGTGCGAGATGTTCGAAGCAGGCCGCGCGGCGTGAGTGCGCCGCGCTTCTCGGACGCATCTGTTCGCGCTGTTGCGCGCAGTTGCGGATGTTGGTTCTGGCGTGTCCGGAGCACTGCCTCTACCTGCAGGAGGCGCGACGCACGACGGGGGAACGGCGCATGGAGCAGTTGCTTGAGCATCTGTCCGCGCAGGGGAAGGGGGCATGGGTGGAGATTCTGGCTCAGATGAGCGGGCTTCTGGCATTCCTGGAGGGGGCCATTGTGGATGTGCAACGCCAGCGCTTCCGCGACTTGACCGATGAGGAGGTCCTCGCGGGGCTTGAGAACGCCATCCGAACGTATGAGACGCTGGAGCGGGGCATCATCTACGAGCACCGTTCGGAATCGCCGCGCGTTCAGGCGGTGACGGAGGCGCTGTTGAAGGCCCTGGCGCAGGTGGACGAGGACCTGGCCAAGCGGGGGACGCGCATGCGCCGGAGCGAGGCCTTGGCTTGTTTGCGGCTGCTGGCCGAATCCGTGCGCGTGATGAAGGATGAACGCGAGGCTCAAGCCTATCTTCGCGTGGCCGCACTCTTTCAACCCTATCCCGAGCCGCAATCGCGCCTCATCGTGGTGCCGGGATGAGGCGCGCGATACCGTCGGATGAGCCATCATGGGGCGAACGGATTCGATCGAGCGCATCCTGATTCGGGGGCCGAATTGGGTCGGCGATTCGATCATGGCGGTCCCCGCGTTGCGTCAACTGCGGCGCGTCTTCCCCAGCGCGCACGTGACGATGCTGGTGCGGCCGGCGCTGGCCGGGCTCTTCCGCGAGGCGGACATCGCGGATGAGATCCTGCCGCTTGACCTTCGCTCGGCGCGGGGATACTGGGGGGCGGTGTTCGCGCTGCGCTCCCGTCGGTACGATCTGGCGCTGCTTTTGCCGAATGCCTTCGGGGCAGCGCTTTTAGCCTTCGCGGCGAGAATTCCGATCCGGGTCGGCTATCCGACCGATGGACGCGCATGGCTGTTGACGCATCGCGTTCCGTTCCCACCAAGGTGGAAGCGCCAACATCAAGTGTACGACTATCTCCATCTTGTCGCCGAGCTGGAACGGCAGGTGCTCGGGACCGCGCGCGTCTCCTTCGCCGATCCGGTCCCACGGTTGACGGTCTCCGAAGGGCGGCGGCGAGAAGCGCTCGCCTTCTTGGCCGCGCGCGGCGTGGAGGTGAGCCGGAAGATCGTCGTCTTGAACCCTGGGGCGGTGAACAGTCGGGCGAAGCAGTGGTTGCCCGAGCGATTCGCGGCCGTCGGCGATGCGTTGCTGGAGCGGGGTGATGTCTCGGTGGTCCTCATCGGCACGCCCGCGGAGCGATCGGTCTCGGAGGCGGTGCGGCGGCACATGCGTCGAACGCCTGTGGTGGTGACCGGGGAGACGAGCGTGGACCTGATGGTCGCGATCCTCAGTTGCGCGCATCTGGTCATCTCCAACGATACCGGGGCCGCGCATGTGGCGCCGGCTGTCGGCACGCCGGTGATCGTGCTCTTCGGCCCCACGGAGGATTTCGCCACCCGCCCCTTCTCGGATCGTGCCGTTGTGATCAAGAAGCCTGTGGCGTGCGCCCCCTGCATGCGGCGTGAGTGTCCGATTGATCACCGCTGCATGAC
>BEHK01000083.1 GCA_002898775.1 bacterium HR08
AGCATCCGCAACTGGATCCCACGCGCTTTGAGCTTCGCTTTGATGAGACCGGGCGGGGGACATTCGCCTTCTGGCGCAAGGAGAGCGAGGAACCCGTCGTCCTTCCTCTGCAGCTGCTGGCCCGCACCGTGGAACGCGTGAGGGCGTATCTGGAGGCCATGCGCTTTTTGGAGAGCGATGAGGAGTATCAGTCTGAGCGCCCGATGTCATCCCTGGGCATGGTCACCTTCGGCGTCCGACGGGGCGATCGCCAGCGGTGTGTGCGGTTCACGTTCACGCGCAATGAGAAGATGCGGGAGCTGGCGCACTTGCTCCGGGGCATCGCCATGCAGGAGTATCGCGTCTTCCTGATCACCCTCGCCCGACAGCATGGTCCTCTCGATCTCGATCGGCAACTGCGTGGTCTCGAGTCGGAGCTGAAGAACGGATGGCTCGGGGAGCCGGAGAAGCTTCTGCCCATGCTGCGCGAGTTGGAGCGGGATGAGGATGTGCTCCTGATGGTCCGCCATCGCGCCGAGAAGCTCGCTCAGTGGATCGAGCGCGAGAGGCAGCGTTCGGGTGGAGGCGGATCGCGGAAGTCGGGCGGAGCATAGCGGACTCCGCGAAATGGGGCGCTGCCGGGGGGCTGCAGTGGGGAGAGTCGCGCCGGGCGATCGTTCACAGTGGCGGCGATGGATCGCCGCCCTCGGATTCGCGATCCTCGCTCTCGCGACGAGTGCCCGGGCGCAAACGCCGATTCATATTGGGCAGACGATCGAAGGCGCTCTCGAAGAGGGCGATCGGAAGATGGCCGATGGATCGTATTACGACCTCTACGTCTTCCGTGGGAATCGCGGGCAGCGGATCGTCATCCACCTTCGCTCACGCGAGTTTCAGCCCTACTTGACGCTCATGGACGAGAACGGAGTGGAGATGCTCAGCGAGAGCGGCGAGCACGGGCATGCGCAACTCCGGTGCACGCTCCCTCGCTCAGGCCGCTACTTCATTCGCGTCAACAGCGTGCGGCGGGAAGGGAGAGGCCGGTATCAACTCCAACTGCTGGAGCTGTGAGTTGCTCTTCGTTGGCAATGATCGAGGTCTCGCACCCAGTGCGAAATCCGAGTGGGCGAAAGCTTGCGCGCGCATTCTACGCGCGACCGACGGTGGAAGTCGCTCGAGAGCTGCTGGGGAAATATCTCGTACGTCGCGCAGCGCGGGAGGAGATCGTCGGGCGAATCGTCGAGACCGAGGCCTACGTCGGTCCTGAGGATCGGGCGTCGCACGCCTGGCGCGGCCTCACGCCACGGACGGCCGTCATGTTCGGTCCACCGGGATATGCCTACGTGTATCTGATTTACGGCGTGCATCATTGCCTCAATATCGTGACCGAGCGCGAGGGGTATCCGGCGGCCGTGCTCATCCGGGCCTTGGAGCCGATTGCGCCCGACGCTGCGCGCGCACCCTTGATTCCCAATGGGCCGGGAAAGGTCTGCCGGTATCTGGGGGTGGATCGGACATTCAACGGCCTCGATCTCTGTGGGTCGGTCCTCTATGTGGAAGATCGTGGGGAAGCGATCGCGCCGGAGCATATCGTCGCCACTCCGCGCATTGGGGTGGAGTATGCCGGGCCGTGGAGCGAGAGGCCCTGGCGGTTCTACATTCGCGGGAATCCGTTCGTCTCTCGGCCGGCGCGCGCGTCCTCACGCGCGCGATAGCTCATTCGGAGGGCAACTCCTCGGGCGAGGGCCATTCGCCGTCCACCCAGACGCTTCCGTCCTCGAAATATTCGCGCTTCCAGATGGGGACGATCTTCTTCAGCCGCTCAATGGCATACTGGCAGGCTTCGAAGGCGGGACGTCGGTGGGCTGAGGTCACGACGATGACGACGCTCGACTCGCCGATCTCCAGTCGCCCGAGCCGATGTACGATGCCGATGCGATCAATGGGCCAGCGCGCGCGGATCTCCCGTCCGATCTCGCGCAGCATACGCAGGGCCATCGCCTCATAGGCCTCGTATTCGAGATAGCGGACGCGCCGACCTCCCGTCTGCTCGCGGACGACGCCGTCAAAGGTGACGACGGCTCCGGCCGCGCCCCGAAGCAGACGTTGGACGAGCGTGCGCGCTTCGATCGGTTCGCGGACCAGCGCGAAGATATCCGCCTCCTGTCCTCCGCTGACCGGAGGCAGGAGCGCCAAGACATCGCCTGAGTGCAGGAGCGTCTCAGGGGCGGCGTATCGCTCGTTGACGGCGACCAGGACGCGGCCCTGCAGCTCGCGCAGTGCGGGGAATCGCTCGCACACCGCTTCAAGTGCGTGGGTGACGGTCGCCGAGGGGGGGAGCTGCACTTCGCATTCGGCCGTGCCCGCCAGCTCCCGACATTGCGCGAAGAATCGAACGCTCACGGTGATCATGGCGACCTCCTCCTTTCGCCGCGTGAACGTGAGCGCGCCTCCCACTTCGCGCGAGGACCGATGAGGTCAGTGAGCGCGGGGCAGAGAGTGCCGATGTCCATTGCGTTTCGCCTCCATATGCGATCGCGCGCGTTGCTCGTAATCCCCGGCGAGCTGTTCCAGACGGGGGAGCAAGAATTCCAGGCGCGCTCGGGTGGAGACCAATTCCAGAACATGGCGCAGATCCTCCGGCTGATGCAAGACGGCGGCGGCAATGGTGAAAGAGAGACGTTCGACGTTGTCGGGCAAGGCGACCGAGCGTTCGGGTAAATCGTGGAGACGCTGCAAGGCGCGCAAGAAGCGCGCAAAGCGCGCCGTCGCGTGAGCGACCAATGCCGTCACGGCGTCGCGCTCGTCGTCCTGGACCGGATCATCCGCGAAGAATTCGACTTCGGCGAGCAAATACGGGTCTTGAGAGAGGTAGCGGGCGATCCGATACCGCTTCGTTCCGATGGTGAGGATGTTCGCCCGACCGTCAGGGAGCGGGCGCACGTGGAGAATGCGCGCCGCGCAGCCGACGCTCTCCAGATCGGGGAGAGCGAGCCGGCCGACTTCCGCATCCGGATGATAGCTCAGGCCGAAGAGGCGATCACCCTCCAGGCATCGGCGGAGCATGAGCCGATAGCGTGGCTCGAAGATGTGGAGCGGGAGCGTCATCTCCGGGATCAACACGACGGGGAGGGGGAAGATCGGCAGTCGCGCGATGCCGTTCGCCTTCTTCATCCGACCGCCCTCCTCATGTTCGTCGCCTCGCCCCTTACAGTGTAGCATCCGAGGGCGAAGGGGTGAAGACCCTTGGCGTCCTCGCGCAGAGAGCTATTGAAACATCTCCGAGAAACGTGTATGATAAATGCCGCATTCTCAGGTGAGACGATCGGCGTATGGACGGTCCAGGTGGTATGAAAGAGTTGGTCGAAGAGATCGTGAAAGCGATGGTGGATTATCCCGATCAGGTCCGAGTTCGGGAAGTCGCCGGAACGGGGACGATCGTCTACGAATTGCGGGTGGCGAAGTCCGATCTGGGGAAGGTCATCGGCAAGGGGGGAGAGAACGCCAAGGCGATTCGGACGATCCTCAGCGCCGCCGGGATGAAGCAGAAGAAGCGGGTGGGGTTGGAGATTCTCGAGGACTGAGCGGGCGCTGGCGCGCACGTGAACGCGCACCGTTTCGATCGTCGGTGACGGTGCCGCATCCAGTGCGGGGGTGTGCCCGCGTGGTGCTTGCGTTCCGGCTGCAGACTCGGCCAAAGGGGTGGGGTGTCTCTTCATCAGCCCGATACACCGACGCTTCCTCCCAAGCCATGTGAGCGCGCGCCCTAGGGAGAGTTCCCTTGACAGGAGATGGAAGGGCGATATAATACCGCTGGATTCTTCGCTACAGGAGGTGAGGCGTGACGCGCACGACAATTGAGGTGACGATCAACGGGATGCGGTATCGCCATGAGGTGGAACCCCGATTGCTGTTGGTCCATTACATTCGGGACGTGGTGGGGCTGACGGGGACGCACATCGGATGCGAGACGAGTCTGTGTGGAGCGTGCACGGTCTTGCTCAATGGAGCGGCGGTGAAGTCGTGCACGCTCTTCGCCGTGCAGGCGGATGGGGCGGAGATCACGACCATCGAAGGGCTGGGCGAAGCGGGGCAGCTGCATCCGATTCAGGAGGGGTTCTGGATGAAGCACGGGTTGCAGTGCGGGTATTGTACGCCGGGGATGATCCTGGCGGCCTATCAATTGCTCCAGCGGTATCCGGATCCGACCGAGGCGCAGATTCGGCATGGGATTGAAGGGAATCTATGTCGGTGCACGGGGTATCAGCACATCATCGAAGCCATTCGGTACGCCGCAGAGAAGCTGCGGAGCCAAAAAGTGTGAACGGGAAGGAGGGAGAGAGCGATGGCGAAGAAGTTCGTGGGTGAGCGCGTGCCTCGGGTGGAGGATCAGCGATTGATCACCGGGCGGTCGCAGTATGTGGATGATATCGTGCGGCCGCGGATGGTCTATGCGGCGATCGTGCGGAGCATCTATGCGCATGCCCGATTGAAGGGGATCAACGTGGAGGCAGCGCGGCGAGCGCCCGGCGTGATCGCGGTCTTCACCGGAGAGGATGTGCGGGAGGCGATCGGTCCGGTTCCCGTGGCGAGTCGGCTGCCGGATTTGAAGATCCCGCGGCATCCGGTCTTGGCCGTGGAGAAAGTGCGCTATGTGGGGGAACCGGTGGCGGTCGTGGTGGCCGAAGATCGGTATCAGGCGCGGGATGCCGTGGATCTGATCGAGGTGGAATATGAACCTCTGGAAGCTGTTGTAGACCCGGAGCGCGCGATCGCGGAGGGGGCGCCGATCCTTCATGAGGAGTTCGGGACGAACGTGGCGTTCGTGTGGCAGTTGAGCGGGGGCGATATTGAACGAGCGTTTCGCGACGCGGAGGTGGTCGTCTCGCAGCGGATGGTGAACCAGCGGGTCATCCCCGTGGCGATGGAGCCGCGCGGAGTGGTGGCCGAATATCATCCGGGCGAGGGGCAGCTCACCGTGTGGACTTCGACGCAAATCCCGCACCTGCTGCGCACACAGTTGGCGGCGATGCTGGGGTTGGCCGAGAACCGGGTGCGGGTGATCGCCCCGGAGGTCGGGGGGGGGTTCGGGAGCAAGCTGAACGTGTATGCGGAGGAAGCGCTCGTGGGGTATCTGGCCATGCGGCTCGGTCGTCCGGTCAAATGGATCGAGACGCGGCGGGAGAATTTCCTCTCGACGATTCACGGACGGGGCCAGATCGCGGAGGTTGAGGCCGCGGTCAAGCGCGATGGGACGGTGCTGGGATTGCGGTATAAGATCATTCAGGACGTGGGCGCGTATCATCAGTTCTTCACGCCAGGGGTTCCAACCCTGACGGGATTAATGGCGGTCGGGCCTTATAAGATTCCTCATGTGCATTTTGAGGTCACTGGGGTATTTACGAATAAGATAGCGACGGATGCGTATCGGGGGGCAGGGCGACCGGAGGCTACCTACATGCTGGAGCGGATGATGGATCGGATCGCGAGAGAGCTGGGATTGGATCCGGCCGAGGTGCGGATGCGGAATTTCCCGCAGCCGGACGAATTCCCATTCCCAACGGCCAGCGGGCTCGCTTACGACAGTGGCAACTACTCGCAGGCGCTCCGACGCGCTCTGGAGTTGGTCGGCTATGAGAAGCTGCGGCGGGAGCAACAAGTGCTTCGGCAACAAGGGCGGTATCTCGGGATTGGGATTTCGACATATGTGGAGATTTGTGCCATAGGGCCGTCTCCGGCGCTTCCCTTTGGTGGGTGGGAGAGCGCGACGGTTCGCGTCGAGCCGACGGGGAAGGTGACGGTCTTGAGCGGCGCTTCGCCGCATGGGCAAGGACAGGAGACGTCATTTGCGCAGATCGTCGCCGATGAGTTGGGGGTAGATCTGTCGGATGTTCGCGTCATTCATGGGGACACGGCCATTGTGCAATATGGGATTGGAACGTTCGGCAGTCGGGCGACGGCCGTCGGAGGCACGGCCGTCTATGGAGCGGTGCAGAAGGTGAAGGAGAAGGCCACACGCTTAGCGGCTCATCTGCTCGGGGAGGAGAATGTGGCGAACGTGGCGTTTGAGGCGGGACAGTTCTTTCTGAAGGATCGTCCGGAGCGGCGGCTGACATTTCAAGAGGTGGCGCTGGCGGCTTATTTGGCGAAGAGTTTACCCTCGGGGATGGAGCCGGGGCTGGAGGCGAGTTATTTCTTCGAGCCGAGCAATTTCACGTTCCCCTTCGGAGCGCACATCGCCGTCGTAGAAGTGGACCCGGAGACGGGGGAGGTACACTTTCGACGATATGTGGCGGTGGATGATTGTGGGCGGGTGATTAATCCGATGCTCGTGGATGGCCAGGTGCACGGGGGGATCGTGCAAGCGCTCGGGCAGGCGCTCCTTGAGGAAGCGGTGTACGATGAGAACGGGCAGTTGCTGACGGGAGAGCTGACCGATTATGCGATCCCGAAGGCGACGGACGTGCCGTGGTTGGAGACGGATCGGACCGAGACGCCTTCGCCTGTGAATCCGCTGGGGGTGAAGGGCGTGGGCGAGGCGGGGACGATCGCGGCGACGCCGGCCATCGTCAATGCTGTGGTGGATGCGTTGGCACCGTTAGGAATCCGACACTTGGATATGCCGCTTCGGCCGGAGAAGGTCTGGCGGGCGATTCGAGGAGCGTGAAGGAGGAGAGTGTATGATCCCAGCGGCATTTGCATATTTCCGACCGACGAACGTGAAGGAGGCGCTCACGCTTTTGGATCAATACAAAGACGAGGCGAAGCTTCTGGCCGGGGGACACAGCCTGATTCCACTGATGAAGCTGCGCCTGGCGCAGCCGCGCTATGTGATTGATCTCGGTCGTGTGCGCGAGCTGGAGTATATCCGGGAGTCGGGAGATCAAGTGCTCATCGGAGCGATGACGCGGCACGTGGCTGTTGAGACCTCCGATCTGCTCCGGCAGCGCTGTCCGCTTCTGGCCGAGACGGCCAGCGTGATCGGAGACGCGCAGGTTCGAAATATGGGGACGATCGGAGGCAGTCTGGCTCACGCCGATCCGGCGGCCGATTATCCGGCGGCCATTCTGGCGCTGGACGCGGAGATGCGAGCCGTCAGCTCGCAAGGTGAGCGATGGATTCGAGCTGAGGATTTCTTTGTGGATATGCTGACGACGGCGCTTCAGCCCGGGGAGCTGCTTGTGGAGATCAAGGTCCCGGCGCTGCCACCGCGCACGGGAACGGCGTACGTGAAAGTCGCGCAGAAAGCCTCGGGCTTCGCGCTGTGTGGCGTGGCTGTCGTGCTCACGATGGACCAACAGGGTGTCTGTCAGCACGCCGCGGTGGGGATCACGGGCGTGGCCCCCAAGGCTTATCGGGCGCGCGCTGTGGAGCAAGCTCTCCGCGGGCAAAAGCTCGATGCCTCGGTCATGGCCGCGGCCTCGGCGAAAGCGGCCGAGGGGATTGATCCGTTGGAGGATCTTCACGCCTCGGCGGAATATCGCGCGCATCTGGCCCGCGTCTTCTGCCGTCGGGCGCTCGAGCAGGCGCATGCGCGGATTTAAGCCCTCTGCCCGCGGCTCCGGCAGATCATCACGGGCCCCCTATCTTTCTTGTCCGCTTCACTCGGCGGATGATTGAGGCCGTTCTTCATGATGAGATGCGGTTGACCTGATACGAACTCGGCTCGCGTGAGCTTCGGACACGCTGATAAAAATTCCGAATTGAGCTATTGTTTTTTTTATTTGACCTTGCGAAAGGACGTGCTAGATTGTGGAGTGCAAACCGGAGAAGGTTCAAAGGGAGGAAGGGGATGCGACGGACGCGATGGGACATATTGAAGCTGCTGGTCTTGTCGGTAGGGGGAGTGATGCTCACTCTTCCTTAACTTAGGGGAAGGGAAAGCCGCCCTCCGCGATTGCGGGGCATTTTTTCGAATCTCCTCTATTTGGTCGGAAGATAGTATGAGATGCCAAGACGGAGATACTGCAACCGTACGATGCCTGAACCGCTTTTGTCAGGTTGAAGGACCGTGGGGGTACTGGATGTACGTGCAGGATTTATACGTTCGTGGTACCCTCTCTTGCCGAGAGGGAAGCCAAGATCTTTGGGGGGAGTGGGATTATGTCTCTTCATGCGAGGCGACTGAGGGGAAGATTGGGATTCGGTGCTTCATGAAGCGTTCACTCTTCCTTCTGCTTTTCTCCGCGGTCGGCGGAGTCACGGCTCAAAAAAACCCTTGTTGAGGTCGGGCGAATAAGGACGCGGGGAGCGGTCGCGTCGCGCTTCACCGTTCGGGATCGAAGGGGCGCTTTCCCCAGGGGATCTCGGGTCGTGTGCGAGGGCCCGGCGCATGTGGCCGGGCCCCGGCGTTTTTCAGAAGTTATACCGCACGGTGAAGATCATGCTGCGGCCGCCTGGCGTCGCTCCGGTCAATCCCAGATGCGACCAGCCGAGGTTCAGGTCCGGCTGCGTCGGCCCAAGCAGCGTGGTTTCCGAGAGGAAGTTCGGCGGTGGGTAGATGAACTGGCGGTGGTTGAAGACGTTGAAGACTTCCCATCGGATCTGAAGATGGTGGCTCTCGGCGATCCGGATCTCCTTCACCAGCGCCATGTCGAAGTTATTCACGCCCTCGGTTCGGAAGCGGTTCCGCCCGGAATTCCCCACAATCCCTGAGTTCGTCCCGGGGACGATCCAGTACGCGTTGGGGTTAATCGGACGGCCATCCGCTCCGACGCCGGTGACGAGCAAGGGGTCTCCACCCGGATTGATCGAGACGCGCTGCGAGAAGGCGATCGTCGTGATCTGTCCGGGCAGGATGCCGAGCGCATTGTTGTTGTTGAAGACCGAGTATGGGGTTCCCGATTGGAACGTGGTGATGCCAGAGAGCCGCCATCCCGAGAGTGTTTGCCGGAGGAATCCGCGCTCACCCTTGTATCCGGGGATGTCCCACACGTAGTTGATCACGAAGCGGTGCGGGCGATCGTAGATCGAACGCCCCCGATCTAGTCGCGCATTGATGGGATTGGCCGGCAGCGTTTGGGCCAGCCAAGCGCCCAGGATGTCGTCGCTCGTGCTGATGTAGCTGGAGTAGGTATACGCGGCGCCGAATTGCAGGCCGCGGCTCAGTCGCTTATCCACGGAGACCTGGAGCGAGTTATACCAGGACTGCGCGTGGCCATCCCCGACCAAGATGGAGCCGCGCGCCGGATCCCGCAAGTACACGGGTTGCCCGCTTCGCGTCGTCAACTGCAGGAAGGGCAGGACGCTCTGATACACCGACGGATTCCGATCCACGGCCGCTTTGAAGAACCCGATGTTCGTCTCGTACTCGCGGATCAGCTTGAGGGCTCGTGTGCCCACGTATCCGATGCTGAGGACGTAGTCGTTCAGGAACTGCCGCTGGATGGTCAGGCTGTACTGGTTCGTGTAGGGCTGGCTGACGCGCTTGTTGAGGGAGAAGTAGCGATACGGCAGCAGATCCGGGTTTCCACCCAGGCGCACGAAGTCTTGAGGCGTCGGCGGCGAGGGCCAGTTGCTGCGGAGGAAGAGGCGCTGACCGGAGATCGGACCGAGCGCCACTTGAACGCCGCGCGGGTAATTCCGCGAGGTGTTGAGCAAGACGTTCTGGAAGATCTGGTCGTAGGTGAGGGAGTATCCGCCTCGGAGCACGAGCTTATCGCCGCCGGTGAGCCATCCCCAGAATCCCGTGCGTTCGGTCTTCGGATTCCAGGCGAAGCCGAAGCGCGGCCCCCAGTTGTTGATGTCCGGCTTCGCGTTGGAGAAGTAGTTGAAGGGGGTCCCCGTGTACTCGTAGCGGACCCCGAGATTGAGCGTCAGGTTGGGCGTGAGGCGCAGATCGTCTTGCAAGAAGGCGCCCAGTTCGGTCAATCGGCTGGGAACGTAGGCCTCGCCGGCGTACTGATTGAAGGTCGCGTTCTCGTCGCGCAGGAAGGCGCGCAGGTTCGGATAGGTCACCTGCCCGTCCACGATCGGCGCGAAGAAGGAGTTCAACTGCACGCGACGGATGTCCACGCCTGCGCGCAGCGAGTGGCGGCCGAACGTGAACGTATATTTGTTCGCGTATTGATAGATGTTGTCGGTGCGGAACTGCGGGAAGTTGATGTTCCCGAGATTGAAGGCGCCCCCGACTCCGCCGATGGAGAAGGCGCCGAAGCGACGCACCGTCTCCCCCAAAGGGAAGGTGATGGCCCGGCGGTTGTAGGCGAAGCGGAATTCATTCACGGCGCGCGGCGAGAAGACGTGCGTGTGGACGAGCGTCAGGCTCTGATTCCGCACGGCCGTGCCGATCTCTTGTCCGCGCAACGAGGCGGGCATCCCCGGATCATCGCTGTCATCGAAGAGGTAGCGGCCGAAGAGCTGATCCTTCTCGCCGAAGCGGTGGTCCAATCGCACGAGGAACCGGTGAAAGTTCGTATCGTACTTGAGCGTCTCGACGGCTCCGCGATTGAAGCGGGCGAAGGGGATCAAGAGCGCCGGCTGTCCGGGCGCAGCCACATTCACGTTGAATCGGGTCGAGAAGTCATTGGCGACGGGGAACGTATTGGCGAGGAAGTCGATGGCCTCCGGTTTGAACCCCTGAGCCGCCGCGTTCGCGCGAATCAGATCCAATCCTTCGCGCGTGATCGCATTGCGCGCCGCCGATCCGATCGTGCTCCGGACGAGATCGAAGATCGG
>BEHK01000084.1 GCA_002898775.1 bacterium HR08
TTCGATTAGGATTGATAACGCGCCCTGGTCGCTGCCGTCCTCTGGTATGTTATTGGCGTGAGAAAAAGCGCGTGGAGGCTTGGGAGCCATCTCATACTGCGAAAAGCCGTGGCTCCTCGCTAGCGAGGTTCCCCTCGTCCAGGACGTGGGTGGTCAGTGGGGGGCTGGCGGTGAGGCGAACGGCGAGGAGGATGGTCGCCGTTGCTTCGATGAGGATCATTTATGGTCGCGTGGGATGGCGCGCTGGGCGCCGGACTTTCTTGACAGGACCGAGGCGAGATTGGTATAAGCTTCTCTTGCGTGACGCGTGAGAATCTTCGAGAAGGGAGAGGGTCGAGTGGCGTTGATCATCGTCAATGAGGGAGAGTCCATCGAGAGCGCACTTCGGCGCTTCAAGCGCAAGGTGCAGCAGGAGGACATCATCAAGGAGATTAAGAAGCATTCTTTCTACCTCAAGCCGGGCGAGAAGCGGCGGCTGAAGGAGGCGCTGGCTCGAAAGCGGCTTCGTCGTCGGATGAAGCGTGAGATGGGAGAGTGAGGTCTCCTGAAGCGGACCAGAGCTTCCACGAGCGCCGGCTTTCCTGGCGGAATTCTCTGCAGAGACGAGCCCCGACGCTAACCTGAGGCGAATCTGCGGATCTCGTGAAATCCCCCATCGGGAGTCCTGTGAGGAGGCACCCGACGTCGGCGGAGAAAGTGTTCGCGCCTTCAGAGCGGACATCTTTCCTGCGGAGGAGGACATCAGAGGAATTCCCTCACGCCTTCGGCGCGGGAGAAACTTTCGTCGTTGCCTTGAAGAGCTGGTTCGCGCCGGTTCCTGATCAATGGCGGGGAGCCGCGTGCTCCTTCGTGACCTTCAGGGGCTTCCGGCAGCGGCAGCACCAGACGAGGAAGGCTCATGCTCTCAGTGCCTCTGGCGGGATCATCAAGAGCTCGCATTGCCCCCGCCGCGACGAAGCGCGGTGTTGTTTATGGCTCCGCGCTGGGGACGACGAGCACGGGGCATGGGGCGTGGCGGGTGACGCGCACGGTCGTCGTGCCGATCACCGTGGTATCGAAGAAGCGCTTGTGCTGAGCCCCGAGGACGATGAGATCGCTCTCCAGCTCGCGCGCCACTTCGATGATCTGCTTGGCGGCGTCCCCGCGTCGGATCATTTCTTTCACCTGGCAACGGAGGCGCACGTCCTCCGGCACCCATTCGCACAGATGGGCGAGTGCTTCGCGCTCGGTGGTCTTCTGAGCCTCGGCTTCCAGGACGTGCATGACCGCGAGTCCGGCTTCGAAGCACTGGGCGACGACGACCGCAGACTGAAGGGCTTTCATGGCCACGGGAGTGTAATTCACCGGGCAGAGCAGGCGTTGGATCGAGACGTGCGGCTCTGGCCCAGCATTGGGCTTGTATCGGATAGTTAAGACGGGGCGATCGCTCTCCCGAAGGACGCGTTCAGTGACGGAGCCGAGCATCACGCGGCTCAACCCGCTGCGTCCGTGCGTGCCCATGACGATGAGGTCGGCCTGGTGCTCTCTCGCCGTCGTGAGGATGGCTCGCGCGGGCGTATCTTCCACAAGATGCGTTTCGATGGGGACCGATTCGCCGACGATGCTCTGAGCGTACTCGGCCAGATGGCGCCGCGTCGCCTCCTTGGCACGCTCCAGAGCGTGGAGCAATTCCTCGACTTGCCCGAGAGTGAAATGCGGAGGGGGGAGGAAGGGATCGGCGTACATCACGAGGAGCCGTGCGTTCGAACAGCGCGCCAGCTCGGCCGCGTATCGCAGGGCGAACGTCGCCAGCTCGCTGAAATCCGTAGGGCAGAGGATGCGCTGTGGGGGGAACGCGGTCATGGACTCTTCCGCCGCCATAGGTCGTCTCCTGTTGTCTTATTCTCGTTCTCCCGACCAGGCGAGCTCTCGCGCCGGGGCGCGCCGTTCGCTCAGATAGTAGAGGACGGGCACAGCCATGCGCGAGAGCAAGAGCGACGCCACTTCGCCCGCCATGAGCGAGAGGGCGAGCCCTTGAAAGATCGGGTCGAAGAGGATCACCGCTGAACCGACGATGACGGCTGCTGCCGTCAGCATCATCGGGCGGAAGCGTACGGCGCCCGCTTCGATGACGGCTTCGGCCAAGGGGATCCCCTGTCGCCGTCGCAGCTCGATGAAGTCCACCAGGATGATCGAATTTCGCACGACGATGCCCGCGCCCGCGATGAAGCCGATCATGGAGGTCGCCGTGAAGAAGGCTCCCAGTAGGGCGTGCGCAGGCAGGATGCCCACGAGCGAGAAGGGGATGGCCGCCATGATCGTGATCGGCGTCTTGAAGGATTGGAACCATCCGACCACGAGGATATAGATGAACACGAGCACGGCGGCGAAGGCCAAGCCGAGATCGCGGAAGACCTCGTAGGTGATGTGCCATTCCCCGTCCCACTTCATGGCGTAGCGATCGGCGAGAAACGGCTGGCGCGCGACATAGCGTTCGAGCCGATACCCTTCGGGCAGGCGCAGCGCATCGAGCGCGCGATTGAGTTTCAGGATGGCATAGACCGGGCTCTCCTCCTCGCCGGCCACGTCGGCCGTCACATAGACGACGGGCATCAGGTTCTTGTGATGGATGCTCTTATCGGCCACGACCTCCTCGACGCGCGCGATCTCGCCGAGCGGGACGAGCTGTCCGGCCGCGCCCATGAGTTTCAGCGAGAGGAGATCGGTGAGGCTCGAGCGTTCCTCGCGAGGGAGTCGGAGCAGGAGGGGAACGTCTTCCTTCTCCTCAGCGCGATGCAGCAGGCCGATGGGCATCCCTTCCACCGCCAATCGCACCGTGCGCGTGACCTGTTCGGTCGAGATGCCGTTGAGTTCGGCCTTCTCTTTCTCCACCGTGATGCGGTACTTCGGCTGATCATCTTCCACGGACCAATCCACGTCCACGACGCCCGGAGTGCGCTCGAAGAGGTCGCGAATCTGTCGGGCGATCTCGATCTGGCGCGCGTGATCGGGTCCGTAGACCTCGGCGACGAGCGTTTGCATGACGGGAGGGCCTGGAGGGACCTCGGCGATCTTCACGCGCGCCCCGTATCGCGCGGCGATCTCCTGAATGGGCGGGCGCACGCGCCGCGCGATATCGTGGCTTTGCGCCTTGCGCTCGCCCTTCGGTGTGAGGTTCACCTGGATGTCGGCGACATTCGGTCCCCGCCGGAGGAAGTAGTGGCGCACGAGTCCGTTGAAGTTATGTGGGGCCGCCGTCCCGATATACATTTGCAGGTCGGTCACCTCGGGCACCGTGCGCAAGTATTCGCCGATCTCGCGCGTGACGCGCGCCGTCTGTTCCAGCGTCGTCCCTTCGGGCAGGTCAATGATGACCTGGAACTCGCTCTTGTTGTCGAAGGGGAGCATCTTCACGCGTACGACCTTCGCCGGCAGCAGCGCGAGCGCGGCCAGCAGCAGGAGCGATACGCCGAGGAGGAATCCCGCGCGCCATCGTCGGTCATGGATGAGCGATCTCATCGCCCGGCGATAGAGGCGGGTCGTCCATCCCTCCTCGTGGATCGCCCGCTCAGCCTCGCGCGAGAGGATGCGCAGGCTCGCCCACGGGGTGACGATGAACGCCACCAGCAGGGAGAAGAGCATGGCGGCTGATGCCCCTATCGGGATGGGGCGCATGTACGGCCCCATCAATCCGCGCACAAAGGCCATCGGGAGGATCGCGGCGATCACCGTGAGCGTCGCCAGGATCGTCGGATTCCCCACCTCGTCCACAGCGCGCACGATGATCTCTCGAAGCGAGCGCCCGCGATTCTCCGGCAGCCGATAATGGCGGATGATATTCTCGACGACGACGATGGCATCATCCACCAGGATGCCGATCGAGAAGATGAGGGCGAAGAGCGTCACGCGATTGAGCGTGTACCCGGACAGGTAGAACACCGCGAGCGTGAGCGCGAGCGTCACCGGGATGGCGATGGCGACGATGCCGGCTTCACGTAGGCCGAGCGCCAGCCAGATGAGCGCGGAGACCGAGATGACGGCGATCATCATGTGGAAGAGCAATTCGTTCGATTTCTCCGTCGCCGTCTCGCCGTAGTTGCGCGTGACGGTGATCTGCACATCCTCCGGGATGAGCGTGCCGCGCAACGCCGCGACTTTCGCGAGCACGCGGTCCGCGATCTCGATGGCGTTCGTGCCCTTCCGCTTAGCGACGGAGATGGTGACGGCGGGCCATATCCCTTCGCTCCTCTCGCTCTCGATCGTCGCGCCGAGCCGATGGCTGAATCGGGCCGCCGGACCGTGCGCGAAGAGCACGTAATCGGTCGGCTCCTCCGGTCCGTCCGCGATCTGTGCGACATCGCGCAAGTACACCGGGCGTTCTCCGAAGACGCCGACGACCACGCGGCCCACGTCCTCGGTGTCCCGCAGAAAGCCGCCGGTCTCCACAAGCACCTCGCGATTTCCCGCGGCGAAACTCCCGGCGGGCCATTGCCGATTCGCGTGCTCCAGGCGCGCGGCGACGAGCGTGGGATCCAGATGATAGGCGGCCAGGCGCGCCGGATCGAGCAGCACGCGCACCTGGCGGCGTTGTCCGCCGATGAGCCTCACTTCCGAGACCTCTTCGATCTCCTTGATCCGGTCGTGAAGCTGAGCGGCCAGTCGCCGGAGCGTGAAGTGATCATACCGGTCGCTCCAGAGCGTGAGCGCGAGAATCGGCACATCGTCGATTGAGCGCGGTTTGATGAGTGGCGGGCTCGCCCCTGGAGGGATGAGGTCGAAATTGGCGAACATCTTCTGATTGAGCCGCACGATGCTGCGCTCTTCGTCTTCGCCCACGCGGAACCGAACGATGGCCATGGCGAAGCCGGGGGAGGACGTCGAGTAGATGTACTCGACGCCGGGGATCTCCCAGAGCAGCTTCTCCATGGGCTTGGTCACGCGCTCTTCGACCTCGCGAGCCGACGCCCCGGGCATTTGGACGAAGATGTCAATCATGGGGACGACGATCTGCGGCTCTTCCTCGCGGGGAAGCAACCACGTCGCCCCGATGCCGAGCAGGATCGCCGCTGCGATCAAGAGTGGCGTGAGCTTGGAGTCCGCAAAGGCGTTCGCTAATCTCCCGGCGAGTCCCATGCTCCCTCTCATATCCGCGCCCTCTCCTCTCACGGTTGCACGCGATTACCCTCGCGGATGCTGTGCGTGGGCTCCACGACGATGCGTTCGCCCTCGGTGAGTCCGGAGAGGACTTCGACGCGATCGCCGTAGACCTTCCCGAGCGTGATGAGGCGGAATCGCGCCACTCCCCCCTCATCCACGACATACACGCCCGTCAGCTGCCCGCGCTCGAGGACGGCCGTTCGCGGGATCGTGAGCGCGCGTCGCTCCCCGATCCGAAAACGCGCCTTCCCATACATGCCGGAGCGCAACGCCGGTGCCTTCTCGATCGGCAGATCCACTTTCACCGTAGAACTGCGGCTCATCGGATCGGCCGCCGGGGTGATCTCGGCGATCCGTCCAAGAAGCGGCTTCGGTCCCAACGCGTCAATCTCCACGGGCACGGGGTCGCCAACGCGCACGGCTGTAATTTGGGATTCCGGAACCGTGACCTCCAGCCGATAGTGCGCATCATCCTCGATGGTGAGCAGAGGCATGCCGGGGGTCGCGAGCATCCCGACCTCGACCGATTTCGCTGTGACCAGGCCCGCCATCGGTGCCGTCACGCGCGTGTGGCTGAGCGCGACGCGCGCCGCCGCCACATCCGCTTGCGCTTGTTCGATCTTCGCCAGGACTTGCTCTCGCTTCGCGCGCAGCGAGAGGAGCAACTCTTCGGCGCGCTCGGCCTCGGCCAGGGCGGCTCGATAGCGCGCGCGCACCTCGTCGAACTCTTGTGCGCTCACCGAACGCCGCTCGCGCAACGCTTCATATCGGCGGAACGTGGCCGCGGCGAACTCCGCTTGTGCGCGCGCGGCCTCGCGAGCGGATTCGGCAGCGCGAATGGCGCGCTCGATCTCCTCCCGAGCGTGTTCGGCCTCGCGCCATCCGGCCTCGGCTTTGCGCAGCTGTGCCTGTACGTCGCGATCCTCAATCTGGACGAGCACCTGACCCGGCCGCACCCGATCTCCCTCGCGGACGAAGACGGCGAGGACATTCCCCGCGATCTTAGCCGAGAGCACGCTCGTCGTTCGCGAGCGCACAGTCCCCACGGCTTCGTACGTGTCTTCGATCGGGGCTTCCGTCACCGTCTCAATGCGGGCGCGTACGACCGTCGGCGTTCGGTCAGCCGCGGCCTCCTCTCGTTTCCCGCAGGAGGCCGTCACGGCGAGTGTGACGGCGAGAATGATCGCGCGGTGTACCCTCTCCATCTTGAGCCTCTCCTCGTGACCGGTCATGAGCCGAAGGCTCGGACGTCGGTCAAACGTCCGGTCGCCAGAAGCACGCTGGCATACCCGACGAGGTATTCGTATCGCGCGGCGAGTGCGTTCATGCGCGCGCGCACGAGTGCCGTTTCCGCTCGCAGCACTTCGGTGATCGTCGTCAGCCCCTCCTGATACCGATCCTGGACGATGCGGAGCGCTTCTTCCGCTTGCTGGACGGCGCGCGCGGCCACGGCCAAGCGTTCGCGCGCCGAACGGTAGTGCTCGAAGGCGCGCACGACGTCCAGACGAATTTGGTTCACCAGCTGTTCCTCCTCAGCTTCCGCAAGCGCGAGTGCAGCTTCGGCCTGACGCAAGCGGACCGTGCGTCCGAGGTCGAAGAGGTCGAAGACGAGACTGGCGCCGACGAGGTAGTCGGCGCTGCCGCTGCGCAACCCGCGTCCGGTCGCCCCCAGGGTCGCGAAGAGATCGAGTCGGGGGAGGAACTGTCCGAGCGCTCCGCGCACGCCCTGCTCGCGCGCGCGAACGGCCCATCGAGCCCGGGCGACATCGGGCCGATGTCGCAGCGCCAGGCGCAGCAATTCCTCAGGTGTCTCCACCTCGAACGCCCGATCGCTCAAGTGTCCGACGACGCGCTGCGGGGCATCCACCGGGAGCCCGAGCGCCGTATTCAACGCCGCGCGCGCGATCACCACCTCACCTTCGGCCTGGATTTGTTGCTGGCGGAATTCGGCCGCTTGCACTTCGGCGGCCAGCACATCCGAGACGACGACGAGCCCGGCCTCGAACATATCGCGGATACGCGTCAGGTCGGCTTCGGCCATGCGCACGGCCTCATCGGCCACTCGCTTGCGAGCTTCGGCCACAAGGAGGCCGAAGTAGGCGCGAATCACTTCGAAGCGAATCTGTTGCGCGATCCACGCCGCTTGCGCGTCGGCGCGCTGGGCTTCGGCGTCCGCCTGCGCACGACGCGTCTCCATCTGCAAGCGATCGAACAGCGGGAGACGCAGGGTCAGCGCCGTGCGGAAGACGTTGAGCGAGGGGGGGTGGTTCAGGAAGTGCGGATCGAAATTCGCCGGTCCAAACCGCGCCTGCTCCAGCAGGGATCCGAAGACGAAGACGGGATTGTTCCCGTGGGAGAATGTCTCGCTGAACTGAAGCACGGGGAATCGCGCGGCTCGCGCCTCGGCGACGTTCGCCTCGGCGATCTCCCGACCAGCGGCCGTCGCGCGCACGAGCGGGTTCCTCTGCAGCGCGATCTCCACAGCACGGGGGAGGGTCAACCCCTCCTCCGCCTGGCCCTGCGCGGAGGACGTCCGCGCCAACGCTGTGACGATGACCCCGGCGAGAAGGCTCGCGCCGACTCTCCTCCGCCACCGCCTCATGTTCCCCTCCGACTCAGGAGCAGCTTCTCACGCCGAGCCACCGCAGGGCCGTCATCATCGGGCACCAGTTGGTGAAGGCTGATTGGATCAGGTTGAGCGCGACAAAGCCCGTGAAGAGAAACCAATAGGGGCTGTGAAAGTAGCCGAGCAACAGACTGAGCAGGACGAAGCTCCCAGCGATCAATCGCAAATAGCGCTCGATGGTCATGGTCTTCTCCCTCCTCCTTGTGATCGCTCACGCCCCATATGATCCAAACCCGGGCCAGAGGTTTCATCCTCCAGACGGAAATCCCACCGCCGGTCGCCTGCGACAAGTGAAGAACCGACACCCCCATGGCGGTGGAGGAGAGAGGTGGGGGGTCGGCGTCGGATCAGCGGAGGCTTCCGGCCTTCAACGGCATGAGCCGCAGCAGGACGATCTCCGCCGGGGCGTGAAAGCGAAGCGGGGCGAAGGTGAGCCCCAATCCGTTGGTGACGTTCACCCAGAGCGATCCCACGTCGTAAGCGCCCGAGACATATGGGGTCTCGAGCCGCGCGAGCGCCAGGCGGAGGCCGAAGAACGGGAGCACGATCTGCCCTCCGTGCGTGTGTCCGGCCAGGAAGAGATCGTAGTCTTGAGCCTTCGCCCACTGGACGAGGGAAGGCGAGGGTTGATGAGCCATAAGGATGGAGAAGCGCCCGGCCGGTTTCTCCTCGGCCAAGCGCGCGAGCGTCTCCGGCGAGGGCCGCCGCCGGTAGATGTTCGTCACCCCAGTGAGATGAAGCGAAGCGTTCCCGACCGAGATCGAGCGCGACGCGTCGTCGAGCAGGACAATGCCATGACGCCTCAAACTCTCCGGCACTCGGCGTGGGTCAGCCCAATAGTCGTGATCGCCCAAGCAGGCGTACACGCCATGCCGCGCGCGCACGGCTCCGAGCCCGGCAGCAGCCGGTTCGATGTATTCGGTCCCGGAGGTCACGAGGTCGCCCGTGAAGAAGACGAGGTCTGGTCGCAAGGCGTTCACCCGTTCGATGAAGCGCTGCACGAGTGCGGCCTCGGTCCGCGCATCCAATTGGAGATCGGAGATGTGGACCACGCGCAGTTCCTCGATATCGGCGGGAAGCTTCTCCGACGTGATCACCTGTTCGCGCAAGCGAATCTGTCGGGTATCCCTATAGGCGCGAATCGGGGTGTACACGAGGACGATCAGGGTGAGGCCGAGCATCGCGCGCGCGATCCCGCGATCGGCGCTCTTCGTCCAAAGGCGGGCGAGCGCGCGCCCTCCGTCGAGCAGCAGGAAGATGACGAAGAGTTGCAGCGCGACGAGCAGTCCGATCCAAAACGGATAGGTGAGCAGCGCATCCACAAGGGGATGCCCATTGCGCAGGGCCGTGCGCCAGAACGGCGCATCGAGCAGATACCCCCCGATGGCGACCGCCGGATAGAGGGTCAACAGAGCAGCTATCGGCCACAGGCGCTTTCGCCAGTGCTGAGCCGAGCGCCCGGTCCGCTGCGCGAGCGCCCACGCGAGCCGCCAGATCACGTATCCGTAGAGGATCAGCAGGCTCGCCCCCAGAAGCAGCAGCATTCTCACAATCCACGGCATCGGCGATGATCCCTCCCGGCCAAGGAGAAAGGGTAGCACGACTCGGCCCCTCGGTGCACGTCTTCGGTGAGTCCGCCGGTTTTTCGCCGCGCGCGGCCAGACAGGCGTTCCGGTTCATGAGCGTGAAAAATACGCCGTGGGCGCAGCTGATCTACTCCCTTCATCCGATTGCTCGCGCCGGAGGAAGTGATAAGATGGAGGCGCGAGATGATCGCGAAAACTTTCGGGAAAGGAGGATGGAGTATGATCGAGCTGCTCAATCGCGTGAGGAACGAGAAGGGTCAGGGCATGGCCGAATACGCCTTGATCCTGGTGCTCGTCAGCATCGCGGCTATTGCTGCATTGACGGCGCTTGGAACGAGCATCGAAAACGTTTTCCGCCAGATTGCGGACGCGCTCTGATTTCGCCGGGCGAAGCGGACTCAGAGCGCGCCGTATGAGCAACGGAGTGATCAGGCGCGAAGGAGGAGGGAGGATGAACGAGAAAGGTCGGCGATGGTCCCCGCCCCTCACCGGATTCTCCGTAGGCGTATGGATGGCCTCTTCCTCCTTTACCGCGCCTGGTTGAGGCGACGAGGCCCCCACGCGATCCTTCGGGATCGCGTGGGGCATCTTCTTCGGGGACGTTCATCGGGCACGTGACGGCGATGCGCGGTCATCCGGCGTCCGAGGAGGAGGGAAGGATGAGGCGCGGGGCTCGTGCGCGGGGACAGGCGCTGGTGGAGATGGCGCTGCTGGCGCCGCTTCTGTTGCTCGTCGTCGTCGGACTCGTTCATCTCGGATGGGCGCTCAACGTCCATCAGGTCATCACCAATGCCGCGCGCGAGGGGGCGCGCGTGGGGACGCGCGCTGGGGCGACGGCTGCTTCCATGCGCGCCGTCGTCCTGGACGTCTGTCGCGATGCCGGATTAGACACGACAGAGGTCACCGTCGAAGCCACGCCGGGCGCGCCGAACGTGCCGAGCCGCGTCACCGTGAGCTATGCCTTCCATTCGCCGTTTGACGCGCTCTTCGGCCGCCTCTTCGGCGGGCAAGCTGTGCTCGTGCAGGCGCAATGCGTGATGAAGTATTGAAGGGGTGGAGGGTGAACGTGAGGGGATCGAGCGAGTGCGGGCAGAGCCTGATCGAGCTGGCGTTGACGCTGCCGGTGGCGATGTTGCTCATCGTTGGCGCCTTGGAGTTCGGGCGGTTCCTCCTGGTCCGGCACGCCGTCACGACAGCGGCGCGCGAAGGGGCGCGCACGGCCATCCTG
>BEHK01000085.1 GCA_002898775.1 bacterium HR08
GATGAGCATGAAGGCGTGGTAGTTGGAGCGGCCGCCATCGGTGCGGAAGAAGAGCTCCTGCACTTGCGCGTTCATGAAGGTGGGGAGGCCGGCCAGGCGACGGAACCGGTCAATGCCGTTCAGCCAGAAGTTGCTCAAGAGTCCCGTCACGATCTCGCTCGTGAATCGAGAGGCCAGGCAGCTGGTCGCGGTCGTGACGGTGGCCGGGCACAATCCGAGCTGCCGGAGCGTGGCGATTGGCGGCAGTTGGTTCTCGAACCAGGGTTGAGGGGTGACGGCGCCGGCCGCCACACCTGCGCGCAATTGGGCGGCCACGGCATCGTAAGCCTGAGCGAACGTCTGACCGGAGGCGGGATCCTTCATGAAGAAGGGGATGGAGTTGAGGTTGACCGACTGCGGGAGGTTCCGCCCCAAGCGCCCGACGTACCCGATCTCCAGGAGCGTATTCCCGGGCAATTCCCGTTGGATGGTGAAGTTGATGCTGTGCATCATTCCTGGACGCAGCGTCGGATCGGCCTGGAAGGAGAGGAGCTCGCCGAAAGGTGTCGAGGGGATCAACGGTGGCGTCACGCGCTCGGCGACGGGCAGAGGAGCGGGGCCATCAATGCCGATTCGGAACGGCTCTCCGCGTGCGTTCTTCGGTCCTTGCACGGAGATCGTCTGGCCGAAGCCCGCCGCCAGCATGGGGATCGAGACCAGTTGCACGAGATTGAGCCGGTCGAATGTGAGCGAGTATCCGCCGCGGAAGACGGTCTTTCGGGCTCCGAACATTCGCCCCAAGAGACCGCGCTCGAAGCGCGGATGCCAGGCCAGGGCGACACGCGGGCCGATGTTGTTCCAGTCCGTATCCACGGTCTTCTCCCGACCGAGCATGCGGATCGGGGTGTAGCCGATCGTCGGATTGAAGATCGCGCCGCGCAAGGCGGCTTGCCGCTTGGCCTCCAGATACTCCTTAGGCGTGATGATCCTCCCGGTGGCGGCATCCACGGCGAGGGCGATGCGTCCATCCAAGGACTTCGTGGGGACTTGGACCTGGTAGTTCACGCCGTAGCTGAGGGTCAGCGAGGGGCGCACGCGCCACACATCGCTCGCGTAGAGGTCCCACGCCTGATACCGGAACTTGTTCATCAGGGGGGTGCCGAAGGGCAAGGGGGTGAAGTCGGCGTCGCGGGTCATCATGATGGAGACGTTGTCGATGATCCCCAGAAGAGCGGCATAGTATCGGTTCCAGCGCGAGATGTCCGCCGAGCGCAGGCAATTCTGCTGGATGGCGCCGCCGCAGGTGGGGGGTCGCCACTCGGCCGGGACGGTGAAGAAGGCGCCCGCATCGAGCAGGCCAATGAGGGCTGACATACCGCCGACGACCTTATCCTCGCGCATATGGTAATGGTTGACGATGCGCGCCGTCGCGCCAAACTGCAATGTGTGCGACCCTTTGATCCACGTCAGATGATCGCTCAACTGGTAGAGCTGCTGATTATCCCCCTGGCTGCGCGACCGCTGCACGAAGACGTCCACGGGCTCGTCGAGCAATGTGGCCGCCAGATCGAGGGCGACGTTCGTGCCCGCCACTTGCGGGAAGGGGGGAACGGCCTGGCGCCAGAAGTAGAAGCGGGTGAAGCCGAAGCGCAGATCGTTCGTCAGGTTGGGGCGGATATTCCCGGTCAGAGCGGCTACGATGTTGCGCGGGAACTGGCGATTGGAGCGCACGCTCTTGGCCTGACCCAGCGTATTGCCCCGCAGCAGCCCTCCGATGTCAACCTGAAGGGGGGTATCGGCCAGATTCCGATGCCAGCCGAAGCTCCCCTCGAAGCGCCAGTTCTCGGTGAAGTGATGATCCAGCCGCAGCCATGCGTATTCCGTTCGCTCGGCCGCGCTGGCCGGAGCGCGGAATCCGATCGTGTTCAATCCGTCGCCGGTGCTGGGATCGTTCCCCGGGGGGTAGAAGGCGAACAGGGCCTTGATGACCGGATTCAAGCCGAGGCCGCGCGGATCGCAGGGGGAATTATTCTGCGGCCCGCAGAGCGTGGAGGTCGCCAGGGGATACTCGATGATCTGCCCCGTCCCATCGCGAAAGCGGAGAATACCCCGGCGCATCGTCTCGGTGGGGACGATCCGAACGATATCCTGCTGGCTCGGAAAACGTCGCCCTTCGTAATGGAAGAAGAAGAAGGTCTTGTCCCGACGGATGGGACCTCCGATCGTGAAGCCGAAGCGGTGATCCTTGAGTTCCGGATCGGGCTGCCCCAATCGGTTGCGCGTCCATGTATTGGCATTCAGGTTGTCGTTCTGATGGTACCAGTAGAGGGAGCCGTGAAAGGTGTTCCCTCCCCGCTTGCGCACGGCGACGAACTGCCCTCCGGCGGACCGCCCGAAGAAGGCGTCCACATTGGTGACACCGGCACGAAACTCCTCAATGCTCTCGGCCGGGAGGGGAAAGCTCGTCGCATCGCCCGTATCGGGGAATTTCCCCTGCGTCACGTCTATGCCATCCACCATCCAGGTCGCCTGATCGCCGCGCGCTCCGGCCACGGCTCCGGACGCATTGAACCCGTATCCGAGCGGCGAGACCATCGGCTGAAGCTGAAAGAGCGAATTCGCTTGCCGATCGATCAGCGGAAGGCGCAGCAGGTAGTCGCTGCGGATCACATTGCCCACGGTGGCGTTCACCGTCTGCAGCTCCACGCCGGCTCCAGGCGTGACCTCGACGACTTCGGCGACGGTTCCAACCTCCAGGGTGAAGTCCAGGGTATAGGCCTTAGCGACTTCGATCTTGAGCGAAGAGACGACCGCTTGTCGAAATCCCGAGGCGGAGGCCGTGAGCTTGTAGATGCCGGGGAGGACGTTGACGAAGATATATTGTCCGTTCACGTTCGTCGTCTGGCTTCGCGTCTGATTGGTCGCTAGGTCGGTCAGCTCCACCGTCGCCCCTGGGATGACGGCCCCTGTGGGATCCATCACCGTGCCGAGCACGGTCGCCGTCCCGGTCGTTTGAACGGCCCATACGCTTGGGGACAAGATGGCGAGGGCGATGAGGATACGACTCAATGTCACTCTCATAGCCACGATACCTCCTCTGGCGAAGTCTTTCGGCGGCGAAACAATAGCACGGCATGGTCTCTCTGGTCAACCCCCTCGGTTGATCTCGAAACTTGATGAAGAAGGGATGCGTATGCTAGCCTTTCACGCTCCATACATTGAGCGGAGGTTGGGCGATCGCATGTTCGAGCCGACGCATATCATGATGCTGGCGGCCTTTTTGGGCGTGCTGGGGTTGGGATTTGCGGCCCTCACGTATGTGCAAGTCGTCCGGCAGCCGGCCGGAGAGGGCCTCATGATTGAAATCTCCAATGCCATCCACGAGGGCGCGATGGTCTTTCTGAAGCGAGAGTACAAGATCCTCTCGGTCTTCATCCTCGTGGTAGCGGCGGCCATTTTCTTCGGTCTTCCGGAGGGGGAGAAGACGGCGCTCTCGTTCGTCCTCGGCGCGCTCTGTTCGCTGCTGGCGGGGTTTTTCGGCATGAAGGCGGCCACGCGGGCGAACGTGCGCACGGCGGAAGCGGCGCGTCGCGCCGGACAGCGGGCGGCGCTCATGGTCGCCTTCAGCGGCGGTGCCGTAATGGGCATGTCCGTGGCGAGTCTGGGACTGGTCGGAACGGGTGCCCTGCTGTATGTGTACACGCAACTTTTGGGACTTCCCCCGGATAAGACGGCGATGATCATCAGCGGCTTCGCGATGGGTGCCAGCTCCATCGCCCTGTTCGCTCGCGTCGGCGGAGGCATCTACACGAAGACGGCCGATGTGGGGGCCGATCTCGTGGGGAAGGTCGAGGCGGGTATCCCTGAAGATGACCCGCGCAATCCGGCGACGATCGCCGACAACGTGGGGGACAACGTGGGGGACGTCGCGGGCATGGGAGCCGATCTCTTTGAATCCTATGTCGGCTCGATCATCGCGACGATCACGATTGCGGCGACGATGCCGCTTCCCGGGGAACGGCTGCCGTGGATGGCTTTGCCGCTGCTTGTGGCGGCGATCGGGACGGTGAGCTCGTTGCTCAGCCTGCTGCTGGTCCGCTTGCTGAAGCGGGCCGATCCGGCGACCGTGCTCAGGACGGCGACGGCTCTGGCGGCGCTCCTGATGCTCGCGGGATCGCTCGCGGCCATCGTGCTGCTGGATCTGGACCTGCCGGAGAGCCCGGTCTATTACGGTCCGTTCTGGGCATTGGCCAGCGGGACGTTCGTCGGTCTGCTCATCGGCTACATCACGGAATATTACACGGCGAAGAGGCCGATTCTCGAAATCGCTCGAGCGGCGACGACGGGCGCCGCGACGAACATCATCACGGGCCTGGCCGTGGGGATGAAGTCCACGGTGCTGCCCGTGCTGGGGATTTGCCTGGCCGTTCTGCTGTCGCACACGGTGGCGGGATTGTATGGGATTGGCATCTCGGCCGTCGGCATGCTGGCGACGATCGGGCTGGTGATGTCTGTGGACGCCTATGGACCGATCGCCGATAATGCGGGAGGGATTTCCGAGATGAGCCGTTTGGGTGCCGAGGTGCGCCGGATCACCGATGGCCTGGATGCCCTGGGCAATACCACGGCGGCCGTGGGCAAAGGCTTCGCCATCGGATCGGCGGCCTTGACGGCGTTGGCCCTCTTCTCCGCCTACAAGAGCGCCGCGCAGATCCCCACGATTGATCTGACAAACGCATATGTCGTCATCGGCCTCTTCATCGGGGGGATCGTGCCCTTCTTCATCGCCGCCTCGACGATGGCCTCGGTCGGACGCGCCGCGTTCAAGATGGTGGAGGAAGTGCGCCGCCAATTCCGGGAGATCAAGGGACTCATGGAGGGGAAGGCCAAACCCGATACAGCGCGCTGCATTGACATCTCCACGATCGCGGCCCTGCGAGAGATGATCGTGCCGGGGGTGACGGCCGTGCTCGTGCCCGTCCTTGTGGGGTTCATCCTCGGAAAGGAAGCGCTCGGAGGGACGCTAGCCGGAGCGACCGTGAGCGGCGTGATGCTGGCCCTTCTGATGGCCAACGCCGGAGGGGCGTGGGACAATGCGAAGAAGCATATCGAGAAGGGGGAATTCGGTGGGAAAGGAAGCGACGCGCACAAGGCGGCTGTCGTCGGCGATACGGTCGGCGATCCCTTCAAGGACACAGCCGGTCCCTCGATGAACATCCTCATCAAGCTCATGTCGGTCGTCAGTCTGGTCATCGCCCCCGTTCTCGGCTCTGGGATCTTCTCACAGTGACGAGGCCTTGGACGGCGGCGGAAGCCCCAGTATGAGGGTGGAGAGGTTCGCATGAGCGGTGGGCGAAGGGAGAAGAGCGTTATGAGCGCGTGCCGTCGCCGACCGTCGGCGCGCGGCCTCGCGCACTCGTCGCTGCTGTTCTGGCTGCTTCTGGTGCTCGTCTCTGCGCAGGTCTATTTCTCGGCCCGCGCGTTGAAGGAGGACGGCGTCGGGACGACGCCCGACGTCATGTCCGCGACATCCTCGGAGTCTGCGGAAGAGGCGCTTCTGAAGGACCTGGAGCGCTTGCCGAAGCTCACGTTCCTCGCCACGGCCTATTCCCTTCCCGGACAGACGGCCTCGGGCGAGAACGTGCGCGCGGGGATCGTCGCCGCCGATCCGGACATCTTGCCCATCGGCTCGATCATTCACATCTCGGCGGGTCGGCACTCGGGAGTTTACACCGTGCTCGATACGGGGCTGAATATTCGCGGGCGGATGCTCGATATCTGGATGCCGACGCCGCAGGAGGCGCGAGCTTTCGGCGTGCGTCGCGTGATGGTGCGCGTCCTCCGATGGGGGTGGGGCTCCTCCCGATAACCGGTGGCATAGGCGGCGCGCCCGTTCATCCGAGGTCCTCATCCACGCGATAGCGATGGCGCCACTCGGCCAGAAGGCCGTGATTCCACGTGGAGAGGCGACCGAAGGTCTGCGCGCCGAGAGCCAGGCCGTCCAGGCGGGAGCTGTGACAGTGCGGGCACTGCCGATGAAGTCCGCGGATGCAGCGTCCGCAATCCAGGCAGAGGGTGAAATCGGGCGCCGGCAGAAGACCCGCCGAATGGGTCTGGAAGAATCCGCGTGAGATCAGGGCCACCAGCGGCTCGACCGCCGTCGCCCTCTCACTCAACCAGATAGGGGTTGTGACGCCGAAAATCCCCAGATCATGCAGCAACCCTTCAATGCGCACGCGTTCCAGAGCGCGCACGCTGGCGTGCGGCAAGACCTTGAAGGGGCGACTGTAATACACCCCCCCCGTTTCGACGTCTCCGGAGACCGTCCCAGCGGCACGCGCGGCGAAGGGCGAACGCACATCCAGGCGCGCCAGTCGGTGCGCGGCCACCTCGTCGGTCGAATCCGCCACGACGAATCGAACCTTATGCTTGTCGCTCAGGCGCTCGGCCTCGCGCACCAGGTGCGTGGCGATGCGCAATGCCATCTCCACCGCTTGATCCGACTCGTGCAGATGCCGACCCGTGAGCAGCCAGACCGCCTCATCCAGCCCGAAGGGGCAGATGAGGTGCGTCGTCCAGGTGAGCTTCAAAAATGTCATCTCCGGATGGCGCAGGGCCAAAAGCGCCAGAGGCCCGGTTTCGCCAAGCGCCATCAGCTTCTCCAGGAAGATGCGTTTCTCCAGATGAGCTTGAGCGACCAGCTCCATCACTTCGGTGAGCTGCTGCAGAAGGGCGAGCAGATCTCCATTGGCGCGATACCCCAGGCGAGGGAGATTCACCGCGACGGCTTGAAGCGCGGCCGTGCGCCACTGCCACGTCTGGGCGCGCTCGTGGCTCGATTCAAACGGCACGCTGAACCGCGAGAAGAAGCTCCCCGGCAGATCGCGGTCGAAGACAACGCGTACTCCTCCGCGCTGCGCCAGGACATGACACAAGAGGTCCAGGAACTCGCGATACCCCTCAATCCTGGTGAAGTGCTCGGTCAAATGCAGCACCAGATGGGGGGTGAGGAAAGGACGCCCCTGTCCATCGCCCTCTCGATACACGTCCAGAAGCTGCAGGAGGAAGCGGCGCGCGATCTCGCCGTAGGCGGCGTATGTCTCTCCGGTCTCCTCCCCCTGAGGGCCGAGAGCTGGACGATGGGCCAGATAAGCGGGCACTTCCCAATCCATATGGACCTCGCAGGCGATGACCTGCCCGCCGCGAGCCACGGCCGGCGCAGACAGCTCGAACAGGAGCAGTTGCGCCAACTGTCGCAGATCGCGATCCTCCGCGCCTCGCAGATACGGCGCCAGCGCCACATTGAGACTGTCCCAGACGACCGGTCCAGCCAAATATCCGTGTAGGGCCGCCGAGAATTTCACCAGGTGCGCCAGCAGCACTTCGGGATGGCGCGCCGGGCGCGCGCTCGCGAATCCGTGCGGCAAGGCGATGCCGTAGCGCTTCAGGTAATCCACCGAGCTGGTGAGGGCGTAGGGGCGATCCACAGCCCCCAGGTTCTGAATATGAATCCCTCCGGTCAGATGCGCCTCCGCAACGGCCTCGGAGAAGACCTCGCGAATCGCATACTCCCGCTTGATGGCCTCGGCGAGCAGGAGGCTGGTGCCCTCCGGACCATGCGGGGGCGCCTCGCGCTCGCGCGCGCTTTGCCGGATGAGGCGATCGGCGTCGTAGAGCGGAACGCCCAAGCGCGAATGCGCGCGATGCGCCGCCTCCAACCCGTGCTCCAGCAACTTCACGTTCACCAACTCGCGAATGAGCGCGGAGCTGAGCGCGCGAATGCCCGAGCGCGCGATCGCTTCGGTGACCTCCGCGCTGATCTTCGTCGCCAGCTCCACGTCCACATGCGCCTCGCGGACCAGGGCGTCCACAATGCGCTGGGGATCGAACCGCGCGACTTGCTCATCCGAGCGGCGAACGTAGAGCTCCGGCTCCGCGCGCGCCTCCGGCTGTGACCACGACTCTGCTCGCTCCATACGCCCCACCGTCTCCGAGGATCACATCGCCCGGCCTCTTCCTCCCGCTGGCCGTTCATCCTAACGCAACGCGCCCTTCGGTTCAAGAGGCCGGCCGACTATAATAAGCTCGATGCGTGAAGTCGGCGAAACCGGAGGACTGACCTCATGAGCGTGCGCGTGCGATTCGCACCGAGTCCGACGGGACAGCTGCACGTGGGGAACGTACGGACAGCGCTCTACAACTGGCTCTTCGCGCGGCAGCACCGTGGGGCGTTCATCCTGCGCATTGAGGATACGGATCCGGAGCGCTCGCGCCGCGAATATGAAGTGCAGATTCTGGACGATCTGCGATGGCTCGGCCTGGATTGGGATGAGGGTCCGGATGTGGGCGGCGACTTCGGCCCCTATCGGCAGAGCGAGCGACTGGCTCTGTATCGCGACTATGCGACTCGGTTGCTGGAGGCCGGATGGGCCTATCGTTGCTTCTGCACGGAAGAAGAGCTGGAGCGCGAGCGCGCGCAAGCTCGAGCCGAGGATCGCCCTTATCGCTACTCGGGTCGGTGTCGCCAGCTCTCAGAGCGAGAGGTGCGCGAACGCGCGAAGGCCGGGCTCCCCTACACGCTTCGATTCCGCGTGCGGCCGGGGCCCATCGTGTGGGAAGATGTTGTGCGCGGCCCCATCCGATGGGAGGCCGAGGTCATCGGCGATTTCGTCATCCTGAAGTCCGACGGCTGGCCTGTCTACAACTTCGCCGTCGTCGTGGATGACCTGCTCATGCGCATCACGCACGTCATTCGCGGCGATGGGCATCTGTCGAATACCCCTCGACAGCTTCTGCTCTACGAGGCGCTGGGGGCGACGCCTCCGGTCTTCGCTCATCTCTCGACCATCCTCGGCGCCGATGGCACGAAGCTCTCCAAGCGACATGGAGCCACGGCGCTGCGCGAGTTCCGCGAACAGGGGTATTTGCCCGAAGCGCTCTTCAACTTCCTCGCTCTGCTCGGCTGGGCGCCCCCGCACGAGGTCGGCGAACTGCTCTCACGGGAGCACCTGCTGGAGCTGTTCGCCCTGGAGAAGGTCTCCAAGGCCCCGGCGATCTTCGACCTGCAGAAGCTCAAGTGGATGAACCGGGCGTATCTGAAGGCCAAGCCGCTGGAGGACCTGGTGAGTGCTGTCGCCCCCTACCTGCAACAGGCGGGGCGCGTGCCCACACCGCTGGACGAGGCGACGCGGGCGTGGCTGCAGCGCGTCGTGGAGGCGGTGCTCACCCATGTGGAACACCTCTCGCAGATCGTCGAAGAGACGCGCATCATCTTCGAATACGATCTCGGGACCGCGCTCACCTATCCCGAGGTGCGTGAGGTCCTGGAGGATGCGGGCGCTTTGGACGTCCTCCGGCGGATGGAGCGGGAACTGGCCGATGTCCCCGTGATCACGACCGAAGCGTTTCGCGAGGCCGCAGCTCGTGTTCGCGAGCAGACGGGACGCAAAGGGCGCGCGCTCTTCCACCCTCTTCGGATCGCGCTCACGGGTCGCCCTTCGGGGCCGGAACTGGATAAGCTGGTCCCGATTTACGAGATCGGCGCGACGCTCCCGCTCCCGCGACCGATCCCCTCCGTGCGCGACCGCCTTCGGCAATTCCTCGAATGGGCCGAACGCGTGCGCGCTGAATCGCCCTCGCGCTGAGACGCGCTGTGGACACCGAGCGACTCTTCTACCGGATCAACGGCCTCTTCTGCTTGGGGATGGCGGCGAACTTCCTCTGGAGCGCCGGCTGGTTCGGCGGGCGCGCGCTCGAATCGTTCTCGGAGAAAGAGCTGGAGCCTCTGTTGCGTCAGCTCGCCGGAGGCGGCTCCCATCTCCTCATGCTGGTGAGCGATCTGCCCGCCCTGCTCATGATCTCGCTGATGCTCGCCTTCTACCTCTACCTTCATCGTCGAGCGCGATACCTCTCGCTGCTGGCGCTGCTGTCGGGGGTTCTGCTGAGCGGGATGCTGCTTCTGCGCCAGATCTCCGAGCACCAATTGATCGCCGTGGCGCTCCGCTATGTCGCGACGACTGAATATACGGCCCGAGGGGAGCTGTTCCAGGAAGCGCGCCACTTGCTCGATCTTCACCTGCTACATGGGCTGCTGGTCAACCGAGCGAGCATCGTCGCTTACGCCCTCTACGGGTTCCTCTTTCAAAAGAGTCGGAGCCTGTTGGAGGTCCTGCTGGGATATCTCTTTCTGCTGAGTGCGATATTGCTGCTGATCGCGCAAGTGATGGCACCCTGGGGCAGCGCGCTCGATCTCTCGAAGGCCGCGGGCTTCCCGGCCTTCGCCTTCATCCTGGCCGCCGCCGTGCTCCTGCGCGCTCGATCGGGAGAGGAGTGAACGACCTGTCGAAGAGTTCACCCCCTCTGGGGACTGAATCGAGAACCAGCCCTTCATTGACGGATTTCCGCCACGCCATGTAAACTCAACGGGTGAAAGCGCACCATGTGAGGAGGGCATTATGGCGGAGAATAACGGAGCGAGCCGCCTGACTTACTTTCTGATCGGATTCGGCCTGGGAGCGGTCGTCGCTCTCC
>BEHK01000086.1 GCA_002898775.1 bacterium HR08
GATGAAGACGCTGCGCATGTTCCAGCAGACGAACATCCCGATTCTGGGGATCATCGAGAACATGAGCTACTACATCTGTTCGCACTGTGGCGCGCGCGAGGAGATCTTCGGCCATGGCGGAGCCCGCCACGCGAGCGAAGCGCTGGGTGTTCCCTTCCTGGGAGAGATCCCCATAGACACTCGCATCCGCCGGCAGGCGGATACCGGCGTGCCGATCGTGCTCGCCGATCCGAGCTCATCGGTGGCGACGGCCTATCGCGAGATCGCCGAACGACTGGCCGCACAAATCAGCATCGTGAACTACCGAATGGCTCCCCTTCGGATCGAGGAGGTCTCCATGTGATCCCTCCTCCGGGAACGGAATTCTCCACCCGCCCGAGCGCGATCAAGAAGATCGGTGCTGCGGAGATCCAAATCCTCTGGAGCGACGGGCATATGAGCACATACCGGGCGAGTTATCTCCGACGGCACTGCCGCTGCGCGCTCTGCGTGGACGAGCTGACCGGTCGTCCCAGGCTCGTCCCCGAGACGATCCCGGAGGACCTCACGATCTTGAGCGTGGAGTTGGTCGGCCAGTACGCCCTGCACTTCCAATGGAGCGATGGACACAGCACGGGCATCTACCCCTTCGCTCAACTCCGCGCCCTTTGCCCCTGCGAGCATTGCGCGAATGCTCTGAGGGAAGACCGATCAGAAGGCCCTCTGGACGCCACGGCTCGGGAATAGGCCTCATCACCAGCTCGCAAGTGCTCCGCTTGACGAACGCCCGCGCTGAGGACAGGTGACGCCACCTCTGGTAGGGCGGATACGAGACGAGTCCCTCACGTCTTCCCGCGCGAAGTCCCCATGTACCCTCGTCGGAACTGTGGACCTGGCCACCACTGCCGCCTTCCCAAGCTGCACGCCCACATGAATGGAGAAAAAAGCCTTGACTTACTCGCCCTCTTGCTATAGTATGCGCGGCGTCGGTCGTGTGTATGCTGGAGGTTGTGCGTGGAAGTGGCAAGATCGAGCCGCGACCTGACGTCCCCGGCTTGAGGCGTGGGCTCGCGGTCTCTTTCCCCAGGGCCCTCGTCCTGGGTGATGGTGGGCTGCCCGCTCGGAACGGGCTCCCGAAGGATTTTCGGTCAGGAGGTTGGAGGTCATGCCGAGAATGCGAGGAAGAGTGAAGTGGTTCAATAACCAGAAGGGGTATGGTTTCATCGAGCAACCCGATGGCCGCCCCGACGTGTTCGTCCACTACTCGGCGATTCAGGAGGAAGGGTACAAGTCGTTGAAGGAAGGACAGCTTGTGGAGTTCGACCTGGTGGAAGGCCCTAAGGGACTGCAGGCGGAAAACGTGGTGAAGCTCTAGCGTCTGCGCTGTAGCCCATCGCTGGTCCGTCTCCCCCCACGTTTATGCGGTGAGCCTCTCAGCGGTGCGAGACCTTCCCGGAGGTGGCTCCTGGAGATTCATCCCGGGAAGGTCGCGCCCCCGTCCGCGCGAAAAGCCCCACACGGCCACCCTGCGACGCGCCATCTTCCCCACAAGGAGAGATGGGCGCGCAACGCCGGCGGATTATCTTGCGATGTGATTGTCCGCGCGCCCCTTACCGGGTTCGCACCGCGCGCCGTGTGGAACGCGAATTGCACCTTCCGCAGATGGAGAGCCGTGGGCGATCCTCGCGATCGCCGACATCGAAAGGAGGGGGAGTATGCCGGAGCCGGAAGAGGAACAGGCGCCGGAGGCGGCGCGCGAGAAGGGATTCGGCATCGAGCTGCTCTTCTTCATCATCGGCGCGGGATTCGTCTTCTTTGGTCTGCTGCTCATCCTGACGGGAATCGGCGCGTTGATCGGGATCGGCATGGTCGTCCTCGGAGGGTTGATCGGTCTCTTCGGTTCCGCGGTGGGCGTGATCCTGGAATGGCGGGCCTCGCGCAAGAAGGAATCGTGAGACCGCACCAGTCTGTTCAGCGCGGCGAGGGATTCACGCGCTCCAGCAAGCGCGCGAGCAGTGTCGAACGATTGGCCGGCGTCAACTCCCACAGCTCGACATCGTCCCGCGCGCGAATCCGCTCGATCACCGGATGCGCGCTCTGCTGGAGCGTGGCGATGAGGCGTTTCGGACTCAGGAGCGCTCGTTCCAGAGCACGAACGAAGGCACGCGAGAAGAGCTCCATGCGCGCGATCTCATCCACGATGAGGAAGGTGACGCTCGGCTCGATCAATCCGCGCTCCAGCGCCGCGACGGCGACCGCATCCATCGCGCGAACGTCCACACCATATCGGGAGACGCGATGCGGGGTTTGAAGATTCACGTGAGCGAGCAGGCGGCGCTCGCCATCCAGCGTGACGATCTCAAATCCGACGCGATGCCCCGTGGCGTCTCGCACCTCGAGGGTGTAGAAGCCGGCCGCATGAGGAGCCAGGCGCTCGGCCACCTGTCGGATGAGCGTCGTCTTGCCGACGCCCGGCCGTCCCGTGATCAGGAGGTGCGGTCGTGATCCGACCGATGAGTCCGTCGGCCTCACCATAGCGGACAGAGCCTCGCTCAGGGATGTCCGGCCGGGATGGCCGGCTCGCCCCTCGGCTCGCGTTCAGTCACCACCTGGCGATGTTGCCAACAGCGTTCCCCCTCACGCACGCGGCGCCGACACGGCGTCCCGCGTTTGGTCGGAGCGCCGCAGATGGTGATCCGGGGGGCATTCGGTGCGGATGATGAGGATACGGCGCTCCCCCTCGCCGCAGGAGAGGTCACGCCCATCGGAGACGCGAGCCGCTCGATCCAAAGCGAAGGAGGTGGCGCAGGATCGCGCGTCGAAAAGCGACCGATGCAGACACCGAGAGCGAAGCTGGCGACCAGGAGCGCGCTCAACCGAATTCGACGACGTCGTTCCAAGACGCGGGCGCACGTTTGGCAGAACTGGCGGCTATACCAGAAGCCCCATCGCTCCCGCTCGATGCGATGGCCGCATTCGGCGCAATAGCGCGGTCGGTACATGCCGCGACTCCATCATGGGAGGGGCCCGCCGAGACGCGGCCTCCGAATCCCCCGGCCAGACATGTGCGTCAGGAGTCTCCTCTCAACAACCCGCGCAGGACATACGGGAGAATGCCGCCGTGCCGATAGTATTCGACTTCGATCGGCGTCTCCACGCGCGCGATAGCCGAGAAGACGATCTCCGAGCCATCGTCGCGACGAGCGCGGACGGTGACCGTCTGACGCGGTGCGAGTCCGCCAGCTAACCCTTCGATGTCGTAGACTTCGCGCCCGGTGAGGCCGAGCGTCTCGCGATTCTCCCCATCGCGAAATTGCAGGGGGAGAATGCCCATGCCGACGAGATTGCTCCGATGGATGCGCTCGAAGCTCTCGGCGAGCACGGCGCGCACACCGAGCAAGCGCGGACCTTTGGCGGCCCAATCTCGGGAGGATCCCGAACCGTATTCCTTCCCGGCGATGACCAGAAGCGGCACGTTCTCGGCTCGATAGCGCTCGGCCGCTTCGAAGACCGTCAGGCGCTCCCCATCGGGCAGATGCACGGTCCATCCCCCCTCGACCCCCGGCACCAGCAGATTCCGCAACCGAATATTGGCGAACGTGCCGCGCACCATCACCTCGTGATTACCACGCCGCGCGCCGTAGGAATTAAAGTCCTGTGGGGCGACACCGCGCGCGATCAGATACTGCCCGGCCGGGCTCTGAACCGGAATCGAACCGGCTGGCGAGATATGATCGGTCGTCACCGAATCGCCGAGCACGAGCAATACGCGCGCCCCACGAATATCCGCCAACGGAGGCGCTTCGATCGGCAACTCCTCGAAAAACGGAGGTCGGCGAATATAGGTGGACGCTTCGTCCCAGGCGAACAACTCCCCAGCCGGGGCTGAGAGCGCGCGCCACCGCTCCTCGCCGCGAAAGACGTCGGCATAAGTTCGACGGAACATCTCACGCCGAAGGACCCCGGCCATCGCCGCCCGCACTTCATCAGGCGTCGGCCAGATGTCCTTCAGGAACACAGGCCGCCCTTCGGGATCATGACCGAGCGGCTCCGCGAACAGGTCCACATCCATCGTGCCGGCAAGGGCATAGGCGACCACAAGTGGCGGCGAGGCCAAATAGTTCGCACGCACCAGCGGATGCACGCGTCCCTCGAAATTCCGATTCCCGCTCAAGACGGCAGCCGCGACAAGTCCTCCTTCTTGGATCGCGCGGGCGATCGGCTCCGGCAATGGGCCGCTATTTCCGATACACGTCGTGCAGCCGTAACCGACCACATGAAAGCGCAGGGCTTCCAGATACGGCAGCAACCCCGCCTCGCGCAAGTACTCGACGACGACCCGCGAGCCCGGTGCCAGGCTCGTCTTCACCCACGGCTTCACGCGAAGCCCGCGCTCGACGGCCTTCTTCGCCAGAAGCCCGGCCGCGACCATCACCGCCGGATTCGAGGTATTCGTGCAGCTGGTGATGGCCGCGATGACGACCGCTCCATGCCCGAGTTCCACCTCGTGATCGTTCACGCGCACGGAGACGCGCTTCTGAAGCGGAGCGAGCGCCGGCTCCGCCCCCCCCTCTTCCACCCATCGAGCGAGTTGCGCGGCATCGAGCTTCGCTCCCCCTCCATTGAGCATGTCCAGGAGCGCGCGACGGAAAGCGCGCCGGGACTGCCGGAGCGGGACGCGATCCTGCGGACGACGAGGCCCAGCTAGGCTCGGTTCAACCGTAGTGAGATCCAGCTCGATCGTATCAGCGAAGATCGGATCCGGCGTCCCCTCGCTTCGGAAGAGCCCTTGAGCCTTCGTGTAGGCCTCCACCAGCGCCACCACCTCTTCATCGCGCCCGGTGAGACGCAGATAGTGGAGGGTCTCTTCATCCACAGGGAAGAAGCCGATCGTCGCCCCATACTCCGGAGCCATGTTCGCGATCGTGGCGCGATCGGCCAGGCTCAAGCTTCGGAGACCCGGCCCGTAGAATTCCACGAACTTCCCCACGACCCCTTTCCGCCGTAGCATCTCGGTGACCGTGAGCACCAGGTCTGTCGCCGTCGCCCCCGGCGGCAGCTCGCCCGTCACCTTGAAGCCCACGACTTCGGGGATGAGCATCGTGATGGGCTGGCCGAGCATCGCCGCTTCCGCTTCGATCCCCCCCACGCCCCAGCCGAGCACCCCTAAACCGTTGATCATCGTGGTGTGCGAGTCCGTGCCCACGAGCGTATCCGGATATGCGACCCCCTCTTCGACGAATACGACGCGAGCCAGATATTCGAGATTGACCTGATGCACGATCCCCATACCGGGCGGGACGACCCGGAAATTCGCAAAGGCTTGCTGCCCCCACTTCAGGAAGCGATATCGCTCGTGATTTCGCTCGAACTCCCGCGCCACATTTTCGACGAAGGCCGTCGGCGTGCCGAAGTGATCCACCTGAACGGAGTGATCAATGACCAGATCCACCGGCGTCAGCGGGTTGATCCGCCGCGGATCGCCGCCATGCGCGCGCATCCATTCGCGCATCGCCGCCAGGTCCACGATCGCCGGCACGCCCGTGAAATCCTGCATGAGGACGCGCGCCGGACGGAAGGCGATCTCCCGCTCCCGAGGCTCTCCGCTCACGCTGTGACAGAGGGCCAGAATATCCTCGGCCGTCACCGTCCGACCATCCTCGAAGCGCAGAAGATTCTCCACAAGGATCTTCAAGGAGAACGGCAACCGCGCGACTTCCTCCACCCCGGCGCGCTCCAGAGCTGCCAGAGAGAAATAGTCCACCGAGAGGGCCCCCACGGAGAGTCGGGATCGAACGCCGAAGCTGTCCTTCGTCCCCACGCCCATACGCCTTCTCCTCGCGCTCCAAGGAATCCCCCCAACAGGAGGATTCACCGAAGATGAGGACACGCTGTTCAAGCCCTGATGATACCAAGCCCGAACCAAATTTTCCACAGACGGGAGGCTCCCGCAGCTGGAGGAAGAGCTACCGGGCGCGCGTTTGACGCCTCGGGCGGTTTTGGCTAACATCACAGACTGTCTTTCTTGGGCACTCTCCGCAAGGAGAAGAGGCGCTGTGGCGATCACGGAGGCGGAGTTGAGACGGATTTTCGCTGAGGCCGTGCGCGAGATCACGGGTCGGCGATCGGTGCCGGAGATCGAGGTGGGGTTCTATCCGTTCGCGGGCCTCAATAGTTACATCCGCTTGCGCCGCCATCGCTTGTCCGTGAAGCTCTCCGACATCTTGCGCGATGCCCCGCGGCGCGTCCACCAGGCGCTCGCCCATATCCTGGTGGCCAAGCTCTTCCGGCGAAAGGTGGACGGGGAGTTCGAACGCATTTACCGCGCCTACACGGCTGATCCCGCCGTCATTCGGGCGGCCGAGCAGGCGCGCCGCGAGCGCGGGCGCAAGCGCATCCTCGGCCCCCAAGGGCGGTACCGGAATCTCGAACATGCCTTCCAGCGCCTGAACCGACTCTACTTCGGTGGTGCGCTTCGGATGCCGGTCCTGACCTGGAGTCCCTATCGGAGCCGGACTGTGCTCGGCCACCTCGATCACACGCATCGGACGCTCGTCATCAGTCGCCTGCTCGATGATCCGCGCATCCCCGAATTCTTCTTCGAGTACGTCCTCTTTCACGAGATGTTGCATCTGGTGTATCCGCCGCGCACGATCAACGGAAAGCGCTACTACCACACGGCTGCATTCCGCGCGGCCGAGAAGCGGTTCAAATACTACGAGGAGGCGAAAGCTCTGGCGGAACGGATCGCCGGAGGGCGCCTCCACCGACGATGAGAAGCCCGAAGACCTCGGACGTCATCGTCATTGGAGGGGGAATCATCGGATGCGCGATCGCTTACGCGGTGGCGAAAGAGGGATTGCGCGTCCGACTCATTGAGCGAGGGGAGCCCGGACGCGAAGCATCGCACGCGGCGGCCGGTATGCTCGCCCCTCAATCCGAGGCGCTGCACGAGCCGCGGGGCCCCTTCTTCGAGCTCTGTCGAGCGAGCTTGCAGCTCTATCCCGATTTCGTCGCCGAGATCGAGGCGGTGACAGGCCTCTCCGTTGATTATCGCCGCGAGGGAACCTTATTTCTGGCTTCCGACTTCACCGAGGGGGAGATTCTCGCCGCCGCATATGAGAAGCAAAAGGCCGCGGGATTGACCGTCGAGGACCTGACGGCTGAGGACGTGCGCCATTTGGAGCCGGCGCTGTCCGGAGCCATACAAATGGGACTCTTTCTGCCAGAGGATCATCAGGTGGATAATCGAAAGCTCACGGACGCCCTCGTCCTCGCCGCACAGCGCCAAGGCGTGGACCTGGTGACCGGTTGGCCCGTGCTCGGCCTCGTGCGCGAGGGAGATCGCGTGGTCGGCGTGCGCACGAATCGAGAGCGTTATGCAGCAGCCGTCACCGTCAATTGCGCCGGCGCGTGGGCGGCGACGGTGGATCCGGAACGGTACCCATCGCCTCCGGTCAAACCCATTCGCGGGCAAATCCTCGTCCTCCAAACGCGCGCGCCCCTTCTTGAACACGTCGTGCATTCGGCCCACTGCTATATCGTCCCCCGCCGTGATGGCCGCCTGCTCATCGGCAGCACGATGGAGGATGTCGGTTATGAGAGGCGCGTGACGGCCGAAGCGCTCCTTCGCCTCCTCGCCGCAGCCCGGCACGTGCTCCCGGCCATCGAACAGTGCACATTCGTGGAAGCGTGGGCCGGATTTCGCCCCGATACTCCTGATCATCTCCCCATCTTGGGAGAAGCCGAACCTGGGCTTCTCATTGCCACCGGCCACTTCCGCAATGGGATATTGCTGGCCCCGATCACAGCCCGCCTTATCGTGGAGCTGATCATCTCCGGACGGACGAGCAGGGATCTCGCCCCCTTTCATCCGCATCGGTTTCGCCCTCACACGCTCAACGAGGGCGAGAGGGAGACGTGAGCTCGAAAAATCCCATGCCAAGCGGTCGGTCTATCTCCTCTCGACGTCGAACGCGAATCATGCTATAGTCTTCGACGAATTATGCCGAACGCGCATACCTTCGAAGCTTACCGGCTGCTGCGGGAGAAACTGGGGGACGAGGCCACGGCGGCGCTGTTGCAGTATATCCAAGAGGTGACTCAAACCCATGTGGCGACGAAGGAAGACATCTATAAGCTCCGCGAGGAAACCAGAGATGAGTTCTACAAGCTCAGAGAAGAGATTGCCGCCGTTCGTGAAGAGCTGAAAGGAGATATTACTGCCGTTCGCGATGAACTGAAGGGGGACATCGCCGCCGTTCGCGAAGAGCTGAAGGGGGACATCGCTGCTGTCCGCACCGAGATGTACCAGATCCGGGATGAGCTGAAGGGGGACATCGCCGCCGTTCGCGAAGAGCTGAAGGGGGACATCGCTGCTGTCCGCACCGAGATGTACCAGATCCGGGATGAGCTGAAGGCGGACATCGTCGCCGTTCGCGAAGAGCTGAAGGCAGACATCGCCGCCGTTCGCACCGAGATGTACCAGATCCGGGATGAGCTGAAGGCGGACATCGTCGCCGTTCGCGAAGAGCTGAAGGCAGACATCGCCGCCGTTCGCACCGAGATGTACCAGATCCGGGATGAGCTGAAGGCGGACATCGTCGCCGTTCGCGAAGAGCTGAAGGCAGACATCGCCGCCGTTCGCACCGAGATGTACCAGATCCGGGATGAGCTGAAGCGAGATGTCGCGCAAGTGCGCGAAGAGATGAGAGGCGAACTCTTCCGCATCAAGATGATCCTTTACGTTGTGATCGCTCTCGTCATTTTGAGCAATCCCAAGGTCTTGGATACCTTGGGTCGGATTGTGGACCTTCTCAAGTGAGGGTCTCCTAAAGGAGAGAGGCTCGCGACCAGGGTCGAGGAAGAACAGCTCCTCTTGTTCTCCGGCGTGACGGATTATGCCGGGGATGAACCATCCTCTGAGGAGAGCTGTCCCAACCGACCCTTCGGATGCAGGAGATGATACTGCTGTCGGGTGAGGCCCTTCTCCACCTGCAACGCGACGGAGAGAGCGGCCAGCACGTAGATCTCGGCCAGGACGCTCGCGCGGGGCGGGAGATTGAGGGGATCGCCTTCGTGCGTGACCCCGGCGTAGAGGAAGACATCCGATTGTCGGGCCAACCAGGACCGCGGCTGGCCACTGACGCCGATGATGTGCGCGCCGATGCGTTTGACGGTCGTGACCGTCTCTTTCAGCTCCTGCGTCTCCCCGCTGTTGGAGATAGCGATGACGACATCGCCGGGGAGGACCTGTCCGGCACTCCCATGCACAGCCTCCGTCCCATGCAGGAAATAGGCCGGCGTGCCCGTGCTGTTCAGAAGTGAAGCGATATACGTCGCCACGTGCTCGGGCTTGCCCACGCCCGTGACGTGCACGCGCCCACCGCGCTGTTCAGCTCGCCGGATCAGCTCCACAGCCCGATCGAAATACCCGGGGGTGAGCCGTCGTCGCAGCGCTTGCAATTGGGCGAGTGCGATGTCCAGGAACTCTCGAACAGCCGATTCATAGCGACGAACGGTCGTCACTTCGCGCGTCTCGAGTCGCCCCCTCATGTTCACATGCCTCCGATGAGGTCTGTGACGACATGGTGGAACCGCCGCCGGAACTCCTCCGGCGTCATCGGATATTGCTTGGTCGAGGCCGCGCGCGCCAGCTCGGCCAATCGGCGCTCGTCCTCGAAATCCTCGCGTTCGAGTCGGATCATGTACTCGCGCGCGATCCGATACATTGGCGCCGTGACATCCACCACGCGAATGCGCGTGCGCCCCGTGGTGGGGTCCATCAATTCCTCAAAGGGCAGATACCGAAGCTGCCCGCTCGCGACGCAGACCAACGCTCCCGGCCATCCCCTGTGCTCGGACGCGGGATTGAGCAAGAATTCGACGGCTCCGTAGCCGAGCGTCTTCACATACTGGCAGTCGAAGGCGATCGGGGGGGCCGAGCGCACCTCGTAGCCGATCGTCTTATGCACGATCGTGAGCGTATCGCCACGGGCGGCGAATCGGCGCTCGACGATCGTCTTGAGGATATGCGCCAGGTCCATTTCGGCCAGTCGCAAGTGGCCGTATTCGTCGCGCGTGAGGCGTACGCCTTCGATCCCGCTCAACTCCTCCTCGGGGATGCGCTCCAGCAATCCCTCGGCGATCACGGCCACGCCATCGCGCCGCTGCCAGAATGCGCGTCGCTTGAGGATCGCTCCCTCCAGCACATCGGCCAGCGTCTCCAGGTGCACAACGCCCGGGAACTCCTCCGGAAGGATGATCGTCGTCGCCCCGGCGGCCATCCCGCTCTGCAAAGCGAGATGTCCGGCGGATCGCCCCATCACGACGACGAAATACCATCGGGTCGTCGTCCGCGAATCCTCCATGAGATTCCGCAACAGTTCGAAGATGAGCTGCCGCGCCGTCTCGAAACCGAAGGTCGGCATGTCCCCCGGCAAGGGCAGGTCATTGTCGATCGTCTTGGGAACATGACAGACGCGGATGCGTCCGGCGGCCT
>BEHK01000087.1 GCA_002898775.1 bacterium HR08
CCGTCCTGGTGGCGCAGGCCGACCTCGCCTTGCATGCCTTCCACAAAGACCTCACCACAAAATGGCTTGGCCACCAGGGGCCTTTTTTCTATGCGCGCGGCCAACCGGGTTATGTTGCTCATCGGAGACCCAGGTGTCATGAACAGCAGCAGGAGCCCGCGATCCTCCCGGGTGATCCCGGCGGCCCTTCGTCGTGGTTCGCTCATGACCTGGGTGTCTGCGGTTCCCTCCCCGAAGGACCGTCCGGATCTCCCCGCTGTGTTCTCTCCTCGGAGATCCCTCTGTAAGGAGGTCCCGCATGCTCATAGGCATCCCTAAGGAACGATCGGTGCTTAAAGGGATCGAGGAGAAACGCGTCAGCCTCTCCCCGGCAGGCGTTCGCGAGGTGATCGCATGGGGCGCTGACGTCGTCGTGGCCTCCGGCGCTGGTCTGGGCGCGGGATTCACGGATGAGGAGTATCGAGCCGTCGGCGCACGCGTCGTCTACTCGAATGAGGAGACGATCCGACGGGCCGACCTCATCCTCAAAGTGCAGCGCCCGGCCCCCGATGAATGGAACTTCCTCAAAGAGCGGGCGACGCTGATGGCGTTCTTGCATCTGGCCGTCGCTCCCAAAGAGTTCCTCCGCGTGCTCGTGGAGAAGCGGATCACGGCCATCGGCTTCGAGATCGTGCAAGAACCGGACGGCGCGTTACCGATCCTGAGGTCGTCGAGCGAAATCGCAGGGAAGATGGCCGTCCAAATCGCTGGACGCCTCTTGGAGAGCACGTTCGGAGGGCGCGGGATTTTGCTCGGGGGGATTCCGGGGATTCCGCCAGCCGATGTCGTGATCCTGGGCGGCGGGACGCTCGGCTACTACGCCGCGCGGTCGTTTCTCGGCATCGGCGCCAGCGTCTACATCCTGGACAAGGATATGAAACGGCTTATGGAGCTGGACAAGCTCTTCGAGGGGAAAGTGGTGACGGCCTTGGCGACGGCCAGCAACATCGAGAAGTTCGTCGCCTTCGCCGATGTCCTCATCGGGGCTGTGCTCGTGCCAGGACAGCGCGCGCCTATCCTCGTCACTAAGGAGATGGTGCAACGGATGCGACCGGGGAGCCTGATCATGGACTTCTCCATTGATCAGGGGGGGTGTGTCGAGACCTCGACGCTGACGCCGAGCGAGGAGTTCCTCTTCACGAGCTATGGCGTGACGCACTTTTGCGCGCCGAACGTTCCGGCCATGGTGGCCCGCACATCTACGCATGCCTTGACCAACGCCGTGCTGCCCTACTTGCGCGAGATCGTCCAAGACGGCGTGCTGCCGGCGCTCAAGCGAGATGGCGCGCTGCGGCGCGGCCTTTACGCCTTCGCCGGGGCGCTCACGCGCGCCCTCCCCGCACCCGATCTCCCGCGCGCCGATTTGGAACGCCTGGTCGAGGAGGCCAAGGATGCCCTGGATGAATGAGTATCGAAAGCGTCGCGTGACCGCAGAGGAGGCCGTCGCACTGGTGAAGTCCGGGGATCGGCTCTTCGTGAGCGGGAATGCCGCGACGCCCTTCGTCCTGCTGGAAGCGCTCGCGGCGCGCGCCGCGGAACTGGAGCGTGTCGAGGTGACGCACGTCCTTCTGCTTGGCGACGATCCGCTCTCTCGACCCGAGACGCGCGACCATTTCCGCCATAATTCGCTCTTCGTCGGACCGGCAGACCGCGCGGCCGTCAACGAGGGGCGCGCCGATTATGTCCCAATTCACTTGCACGAGATCCCTCGCCTGTTCAAAAGCGGTCGCATGCCGATGGATGTCGCCCTCATTCACACGACGCCGCCAGACGAGCACGGTTTCATGAGCCTTGGCGTGGAATGCCTGGCCACAATGGCCGCCATCGCGAGCGCGCGCCTGATCCTCGCGCAGGTCAACGACCAGATGCCCCGCACGCTGGGCGACTGCTTCGTGCACATCTCGCGCATCACCCGATTGGTCGAAGTCTCCTGTCCATTGCCAGAGCTTCACCGGTCGCGCTTCACCGAGGTGGAACGGCGAATCGGCGAACATATCGCCGAGCTGGTCGAAGACGGGGCGACTCTTCAGCTCGGCATCGGGAGCATCCCGGACGCCGTACTCGCCGCCTTGAAGGACAAGCGCGATCTGGGCGTTCACACCGAAATGGTCTCCGATGGGATCATGGAGGCGATCGAAGCGGGCATCATCACCGGCGCGCGAAAGACGATCCATCCGGGTAAGGTCGTCTGCACCTTCGCCTTCGGGAGCCGGCGCCTTTACGAATTCCTGGACAACAATCCGCTCTTCGAGTTCCATCCGTGCGACTACACGAACGATCCGTTCATTATCGCGCGCAATGAGAAGATGGTCGCGATCAATTCCGCCATCGAAGTGGACTTGACTGGACAGGTCTGCTCCGATTCGATCGGGACCCAGATTTATTCCGGCTTCGGCGGGCAGCTCGACTTCATGCGCGGCGCCGCGCACGCGCCCGGCGGGAAGCCGATCATCGCGATGCCCTCCACGGCCCGTGGGGGCGAAGTCTCGCGCATCGTCCCGATGCTCCGACCGGGAGCTGGTGTTGTGACCACGCGCGCGGACGTGCACTACGTGGTCACCGAGTATGGGATCGCGGACCTGCACGGGAAGAACCTGCGGGAACGCGCCCAGGCCCTCATTCGCATCGCCCATCCGAAGTTCCGCGAGGAGCTGACCCGTGCCGCTCGCGAACGTCGGCTACTGCCGATGCTGTTTCATCTCGGGGAGCCCGCGCCGGCGCCCTCCTCTCCCCCGCCGGAGGAGAGCGATCCGGCGCGGTGAGAAACAGAAGGAGAGGACCCCTTATGGCGCAGAGACCACGGGTGACGCTCGATGGGAACGAGGCCGTGGCGTCCATCGCCTATCAGCTCAATGAAGTCATTGCCATTTATCCCATCACCCCCTCTTCGCCGATGGGCGAGTTGGCCGATCAATGGGCGACCGAAGGGCGGCCGAACATCTGGGGCACCGTGCCGACGATCATCGAGATGCAGAGCGAGGGCGGAGCAGCCGGCGCCATCCACGGAGCCTTGCAGGCTGGCGCGCTGGCGACGACCTTCACCTCCTCGCAAGGCCTGCTCCTCATGATCCCCAACATGTACAAGATCGCGGGGGAACTGACGGCCACGGTCTTTCACGTGGCCGCGCGCTCGCTCGCCACGCACGCCCTCTCGATCTTCGGCGATCACAGCGACGTCATGGCCACGCGGGCGACCGGATTCGCGCTCCTGGCCTCCGGTTCCGTGCAGGAGGCCATGGACATGGCCCTCATCGCGCAAGCGGCGACGTTGGAGTCCCGCATCCCCTTCCTCCACTTCTTCGACGGCTTTCGCACCTCTCACGAGGTGATGAAAGTCGAGATGCTCACGCCGGAGGATCTGCGCGCGATGATCAATGACGAGCTGGTGCGCGCCCATCGCGAGCGCGCGCTGTCGCCCGATCGTCCGTTCATTCGTGGAACGACGCAGAATCCGGACGTATACTTCCAAAGCCGCGAAGCCGTCAATCCCTTCTACCGCGCCTGTCCGACGATCGTGGAGAACGTGATGGCGCGCTTCGCCCATGTGGTCGGGCGGCATTATCACCTCTTCGACTACGTGGGCGCTCCGGATGCCGACCGGGTGCTCGTCCTCATGGGGTCGGGAGCCGAGGCGGCTCATGAGGCGGTCGAACGTCTGCTGGCGCGGGGCGAAGCTGTGGGCCTCATCAAGGTCCGCCTCTACCGACCATTTTCCGTCGCGCACTTCATCGCCGCGCTGCCGCCGACGGTGCGCGTCTTAGCCGTCCTGGATCGCACGAAGGAGCCGGGCAGCCTCGGCGAGCCGCTCTATCTGGATGTCGTCGCCGCCGTGCACGAAGCGACGGCGGAAGGGACGGCCCTCTTCCCCTCGCCGTCTCGCATCCTCGGAGGGCGCTACGGCCTCTCCTCGAAGGAGTTCACGCCCGCCATGATCAAGGGCATCTTCGACGAGATGAAGAGAGAGCACCCGAAGAACCACTTCACCATTGGCATTCGCGATGACGTCACCCACACGAGTCTCGCCTACGAGCCGACGTTCTCCACCGAGGATCCGCAGACCGTACGCGCCGTCTTCTACGGGCTCGGCGCTGACGGAACGGTGAGCGCCAATCGGAATTCGATCAAGATCATCGGGGAGCACACGACCTATTACGCGCAAGGATACTTCGTCTATGACTCGAAGAAAGCGGGCTCGATGACGATCTCGCACCTGCGCTTCGGCCCGCGTCCGATCCGCTCGACTTACCTCATCACACGGGCGAACTTCGTCGCGTGTCATCAATTCCCCTTCCTGGAGCGAATCAACGTCCTGAAGGTCGCCGAGCCGGGGGCCACGTTCCTGCTCAACAGCCCGTATGGCCCGGAGCAGGTATGGGAGCACCTCCCACGCACGATCCAGCGGGAGATCCTCGAGAAGGGCCTCCGCTTCTTCGTCATTGACGCGTATCGGGTCGCGCGCGAGGCGGGCTTAGGAGGACGCATCAACACGATCATGCAGGCGTGCTTTTTCGCCCTCATCACGGGCGAATATCCGAAGACGCCCGCCGGTTCGGAGGATCGAGGGGGGTACCTGAAGGGCGTGCTCTCGCTTGATCAGGCGCTGGCGGCCATGCGCGAGGCGATCCAGAAGACCTACGGCAAGCGGGGCGCGGCGATCGTCGAGAAGAACCTGGCCGCCGTGGACCGCGCCCTGGAGAACCTGCATGAAGTCCGCGTTCCAGGGCGCGTGACGAGCCTGTTCGATCTCCGTCCTCCGGTGCCCCAGGAAGCGCCCCCCTTCGTGCGCGAAGTGACGGCGCGGATGATCGCGGGCGAAGGCGATGAGCTGCCTGTGAGCGCCTTCCCACCAGATGGCACGTACCCGAGCGGCACGACGCGATGGGAGAAGCGAAACATCGCATTGGAGATTCCCGTGTGGGACGAAACCCTCTGCATCCAATGTGGCAAGTGCGTGCTCGTGTGCCCGCACGCGGCCATTCGCGCCAAGGTGTGCGATCCGACCTGGTTGGCCGAAGCGCCGCCGACGTTCAAATCGGCTCCGGCGCGATGGATCGAGTTCAAAGGGTGGCGGTATACGCTGCAGGTCGCTCCGGAAGATTGCACCGGATGCGCCCTCTGCGTCGCGGTTTGTCCGGCCAAGGACAAGAGCGAGCCGCGCCACAAGGCGATCAACATGCATCCGCAGGCGCCGCTGCGCGAGACGGAACGCGCGAATTGGGCATTCTTCCTCCGATTGCCCGACGTGGATCGGCGGCCGCTTCATCTCGGCCAGGTGAAGGACGTCCAACTTCTGGAGCCGCTTTTCGAATTCTCCGGAGCATGCGCCGGATGCGGCGAGACGCCGTACATCAAACTGCTCACGCAGCTCTTCGGCGATCGCCTGTTGATCGCCAATGCGACCGGCTGCTCCTCGATCTACGGGGGGAATCTCCCCACGACACCGTACACGGTGAATCGCGAGGGACGTGGCCCCGCATGGTCGAACTCGCTCTTCGAAGATAACGCGGAATTCGGACTCGGCATGCGCCTGGCCTTGGATCAACAGGCCGCCTACGCGCGCTTCCTGCTGCAGCGCTTGGCGTCAGAGATCGGCGAGACGTTGGTCAAGGCGTTGCTGGAGGCCGACCAATCCGACGAGGAAGGGATCGCGCGCCAACGCGAGCGCGTGCGCCTTTTGAAGGAGCGCCTGACCGCGCTCCCACACCCGGAAGCGCGCCAGTTGCTGAGCGTCGCCGATGCGCTCGTGCGCAAGAGCGTGTGGATCATCGGGGGTGACGGATGGGCCTATGATATCGGCTACGGTGGCTTGGATCACGTCCTGGCCTCTGGACACAATGTCAATCTCCTCGTGCTCGATACGGAGGTGTATTCGAACACGGGAGGGCAAATGTCCAAGGCGACGCCCCGTGGCGCCGTCGCCAAATTCGCAGCGGGTGGAAAGCCGATGCCGAAGAAGGACCTGGCGCTGATGGCCATGACCTATGGGACCGCCTATGTCGCCCGCGTCGCCATGGGCGCCAACGATACGCACACGGTGAAGGCTTTCCTGGAAGCCGAAGCCTACAATGGCCCCTCGCTCATCATCGCTTACTGCCACTGCATCGCGCACGGATACGATCTGCGCTTCGGCATGGAACAGCAGAAGGCCGCCGTCCTCTCCGGCTACTGGCCCCTGATGCGCTTCCATCCCGATCGGCTCAAGGCGGGGAAGAATCCGCTCATCCTCGATTCCAAAGCTCCGAGCCTCCCCTTGCGCCAGTACATCTACAACGAGACGCGCTATACGATGCTCGTCCACAGTCGGCCGGAAGTGGCTCGAGCCCTGCTCGAACTCGCGGAGAAGGACGTGCTCGCGCGATGGCGGCTCTACGAGTACCTGGCCAACCTCCCCATCGAAGAATGGATGAAGGAGGCGCGCCATGCCTGACCTCACGACGACCTATCTCGGCCTGACGCTCCGCAATCCGCTCGTCGTCTCCTCCTGCCCGCTCTGCGAGAGCGTGGATAATATTCGGCGCATGGAGGAGGCGGGGGCGGCAGCGGTCGTCCTCCACTCGCTCTTCGAGGAGCAGCTCCACATCGAGAGCGAGCTTCTGGATCGCTACCTCTCGCACGGCGCCGAGTGCTACGCCGAAGCGCTCAGCTACTTCCCGGATATGGCCTCGTACAAGCTGGGACCGGAGGAATACCTGGAGCACATTCGTCGCGCGAAGGCGGCCGTGAGCCTCCCGATCATCGCGAGCCTCAACGGCATCACACCGAGCGGATGGATCCGGTACGCCAAAGCGATCGAGCAAGCGGGGGCTGATGCCCTGGAGCTGAACATCTACTATATCCCGACCGATCCGAATCTCACGAGCGTCGAGGTCGAGCGCCGATATGTCGAGTTGGTGCGCGCCGTGAAGGAGAGCGTCACGATCCCCATCGCCGTCAAGCTCGGGCACTTCTTCACCGCGTTCGCGAATATGGCCATGCAATTGGACGAAGCGGGCGCGGACGCACTCGTGCTCTTCAATCGCTTCTATCAACCTGACTTCGATGTGGAGCGGTTGGAGGTGGTCCCAACGCTGACACTCAGCCGCTCGTATGAGCTGCTGCTGCGCATTCACTGGGTCGCGATCCTCTATGGTCGCATTCGCGCGGATCTGGCCGTCACCGGCGGCGTGCACACCGTCTACGATGTCGTGAAAGCCATCATGGCCGGAGCCAGCGTCGCGATGATGGCCTCGGCCCTCCTGAAATACGGTATCGGCTACATGCGCACGGTCCTGGCCGATCTCGCCCAATGGATGGAGGAACACGACTACGCATCGCTCCGCCAGATGCGAGGGAGCCTGAGCCAGCAGCGCGTGGCCGAGCCCGCGGCGTTCGAACGAGCCAACTACCTGCGCGTGCTCAGTTCCTACGCGTGGCGCTCGCCGGAATAGGCGTATGCTGGCTTGAAACCTTCCGGGATCGCGCGGGATCATAACGGTGCGGAGGCGGATCTGGCTCAGGAGGGGACCCCGCAAGCGGGTCCCTCGCGTCAGACGCCCGAGAGCGGCGAGAAAGGAGGAAACGCGCGATGCACTATCCATGGTGGTATGTCCCGTTCCTCACCTCCCCCATGCTCATCGCCATCATCGCTGTCCTCCATGTCCTGGTCGCGCATTACGCGGTCGGCGGCGGCCTCTTTCTGGCCGTCGAGACGCAGTACGCCTATCGGCGGAATCACCGGGCATACCTCGCCTATCTGAGGGAGCACGCCTGGTTCTTCATCCTGATCACCGTGGTCTACGGGGCGATCACGGGCGTCGGCATCTGGTGGACGATTGGCGTCGCGTCGCCCCTGGCCACACAGACCCTCATTCATATCTTCGTCTTCGGATGGGCGATGGAATATGTCTTCTTCGTGCTTGAGATCGTGTCGGCATTCATCTTCTTCTACTTCTGGGGACGGCTTGATCCGAAGACCCACGTGCGCGTGGGCTGGATTTACGCCGGATCGGCGTGGATGAGTCTCGTGATCATCACGGGCATCACGGCCTTCATGTTGCACTCCGGGCGATGGCCGGAGGAGCGAACCTTCTGGGCCGGCTTTCTGAATCCCCAATTCGTCCCGCAGGTGCTCGCGCGCACGGGTGGGGCTTTCCTGCTGGCTTCGCTCTACGTCTACCTGCACGCCGCGTTCAAGACGAAGGATCCCGCCTTGCGCGATCTGATCGCGGCGCGATCGGCCCGACCGGCTCTCCTCGGGTCCATCCTGATCGTCCTGGGGGGAGTCGGCTGGTACCTCACGCTGCCCGAATCGGCCAAAGCCGCGCTCGTCGCCGCGAGCACGCTGAACATCCTCGTCGTGCTCATCTTCGCCGTCACGATCGCCGTATTTTTCATGCTCTATCTCGGCCCGTATCGAAATCCGGGCTGGCTCTCGCCCGGCTTCGCCCTCCTCTTCTTCACCTTCGGACTTGTGGCGATCACCACGGGCGAATACATCCGTGAGGCCGTTCGAAAGCCGTACATCATCTACAACGTGGTCCTGGGCAACCAGATCTACGCGGAGAAGGTGCCGGAGCTCCGTCGGACCGGGTATTTGGAAGGCGGAACCTGGACGAAAGCGTGGGTGAGCCACCATTATCCCCAGGTCTTGAACGACGGCCGTATTGATCCGAGGCGACTTCTGACGCTCCCTGAGGAAGATCAGGTGAAGCTCGGCGAGGTCCTCTTCCTCTATCACTGCAACGATTGCCACGCGGGACGACGCGGGTTCTCAGCCGTCGGCCAACTGCTGCGCGGATGGACGCCCGAGATGGTGCGCACGGTCGTGAAGCATCCGGAGAAGGCCCACTTCTTCATGCCGCCTTGGGCCGGCACGCCCGAGGAAGCGGAGTTGCTCACGAAATATCTCCTTCGGATCGCGCAACCGCGGCCCGGCGGCATGCGTTTCGGAGAAGAGCGATAGGAGGTGCCCGATGGACCCCACGACCTTGATCGGCCCCTCAAGCCCACTGGGATACCCCGCCCCATATTGGTTCCTGGTCTTCTTCAAGGTCCTGGGCTTCACGCTTCACATGATCCCCATGCACCTGTGGTATACCGGCATCCTACTGGCCATGCTGTTGCAATGGCGTGGGAGAGAAGAAGCGCGGCGCCTCTCCCGACGCTTGATGCAGCCGATGCCGATCGTGATCGCCTTGGGGATCAATTTCGGCATCGTCCCCCTGCTTTTCACTCAAGTCGCCTACTACAAGGCCTTCTATCCGGCGACCATCCTCATGGCCTGGCCGTGGGTGAGTATTATCCTCTTGCTCACGCTCGCTTACTATGGCGTGTACATCTACGTCGCCGGACTCCGCTCGGAGGGGGCCACACCGGCGCGGTGGCGGCAGGCCGTCGGATGGGCGACGGCCGCGCTCTTTCTCCTCATTGGCTTCTTCTTCTCGAACGCCTTCAGCCTGATGACGAACGTGCGCGCCTGGCCCGATCTCTGGCTTCGAAAGAGCGTGGCGGGTGCGCCCCTCGGGACTGCTCTGAACACCGGCGATCCGACGCTCTGGCCCCGCTGGCTCATGATGCTCGCTTTGGCCCTGACCACGACAGCCGTCTTCATCATCGTGGACGCGGAGTGGCTCGCTTCCCGAGAGAGCGCTGAATATCGCGCGACAGCTCGACGCGTGGCCTTCACCGTCTCTACCCTCGGAGTCATCGGGTTCGCCCTCACCGGCTCCTGGTACGTTTTCGGCACATGGCCGGAGGAGGTGCGCGCGGAGATGATGCGTGGCCCCATGCGCGTGCTGACGAGTCTGACCGCGCTCGGTCCTGGCCTTCCCTGGCTCTTGATCCTCTGGCAATGGCGGCGAGGAGGGACGCGGGCGCGCGCCGCGGCAACGGCCCTGGCTCAGATTCTCGTCCTCGTCCTCAATGCCATCAGCCGTCAGATCGTTCAGAACGTGGAGCTCCGCCGCTTCCTCGATGTGACGGCCGAGCCGGTCCACATTCAGTGGAGCCCTCTCCTCCTCTTCCTTCTGCTCTTCGTCGCCGGACTCGGCGTCGTCGGATGGCTGCTCGGCCAGCTTCGAACGGCACAGAGCGCGAGCCCGAGCGAATGAGCGCCGCGCATCGAAAGCAGGCTCCCCGCGCACGATCTCGCCGCGGGGATTGCCAACTGGACGATTTTTTGCTAAAAATACAACCTGCGTCGCCGTGGTGAAGCCCGGTCTAACACACTGGTCTTTCAAGCCAGGATTCGCGGGTTCAAATCCCGCCGGCGAC
>BEHK01000088.1 GCA_002898775.1 bacterium HR08
CTTCCACGCTCTTGGCCAACTCCCGTCCCGCGCGATCGTAAATCGTCCCTCGCACCGGCGCGACGCGAATCGCCCGTCGTTGCTGGCGATCCGCCTGTGCCCGCCAGTGCTCCTGCTGCACGATCTGCACGTGGATGAGGCGGCCGCCGAGCAGGAGCATCCATAGCGACAGAAACCCCGTCAGCTGGATGAGACGACGCCGAATGGTCTTCTTGTACAGCTCGCGCTTGATCACGGCTCACCTTGCTTGGACGGTCTTCGCCGCTTCGGTGCCGCATCTTCCGACGAGGCGTTCCCCGTCGAGACGTTGGATCGCTCCGGTGAGAGCGTTCCTCCGCTCGCATCCGGCTCTTTCACCGCAGATCCCCCTTCGCTCTCCGCTGCCGCGCCGTGCCCGGCATGAGGCCCTCCCGCCGGGGAAGCGCGTTCCGCTCCCGCGCCATCGCCGCTTGGGACGACCGATCGCGCGCGAGGTGGCCGCCGCGCCGTGCGCACTCCGTCCGATCGCGCCTCTCCCCGTGGCCTGGGGAGCGGGAGCGAGGGATCGTGCTCACCCGTCGCCTTCTCGAAGCCCATGGCCGATACCCCATGCGGCTCGATCTCACGTGAAGGCCGCGGGGAGACCCCTTTCCCGATCACGATCACTTGCGAGGGATCGGGGCGAATGAGCCCGAGCCGTCGAGCCAGTGGCTCGATCACTTGTGGCGACCGATAGTACGCGCGCTCCGATTCCAACTGGCGCTTCAACGCCTCCAATCGCTCGCGCTCGCGCACGAGTTGGTTCAACCGATAGCCGTAGCGCAACGCCTCGACATGCTGCCACGTCGCCACGATGAGCGAGAGGGCGACCAGACCCACAATCCCCAGCACAAGGGCTACGCGATGACCCGCTCGCTGATCCGTTCGATGAGGAACCTGAGCATTTGGGACGCGCACATGCCGTGTCATCTCATCCTCCGTCACGCGACGTTCACAGCTTGAGCTTTTCGCCAGATCCCGCCCTTTCATCCATAAGGATTCGCCCGATCATCCGTCGGGTCGCTCGTCGGCGCGCATCGCATGCCGGCGCGAAGTCTCGCGCTGCGCGCCCGTGGATTCTCCCGCACTTCCAGATCGCTGGGCCGCACCGCCCGACGCGTCAGTAACACGAGGCGTCGCGCGGCTCCGCACCGAGAGCAGGATCCGGTCTCACTGTGCGGGATCAGTCGTCCAGCTGCGCATTCGCAGTACCCGGCATGAAAGCGCAATCGGCGCTTGATCACCCGATCCTCGAGCGAATGAAACGCGATGATGACCACTCGCCCGCCGGGCGCGAGCCGCGCGACAGCCGTATCCAGGAAGTCCTCCAAGCCCGACAGCTCCTCGTTCACCGCGATCCGCAGCGCCTGAAACGTCCGCGTCGCCGGATGCCGGCGCCCTCTTCGCCAACCCCCTAGGGCGCGCGCGACGATCGCCGCCAGCTCGGTCGTCGTCCGAATCGGTCCGGCCTCCCGCGCTCGAACGATCGCCCGCGCGATCCGACGCGCCGCCGGCTCCTCCCCATAGCGGAAGATAAGATCGGCCAGCTCCCGCTCACTCAGCGTGTTCACCAGATCGGCGGCCGTCACCGCCCGCCGCCGATCCATGCGCATATCGAGCGGCCCTTCCTGCTGAAAACTGAATCCCCGCTCGGCCGTCTCCAGTTGAAGCGACGAGACGCCCAGGTCAACGAGAATGCCTTCGACCATCTCAAGCCCGAGCCGCGCCAGGATCTCATCCAAGCGCTTGAAGTCTTCATGTACGGGCAGGAACCGCTCCCCATACGCGTGCAAGCGCTCCCGCGCCAGAGCGAGCGCCTCCTCGTCCCAATCAATCCCGATCACGCGCACGCGCTCGGACGCCGAGAGCAACGCTTCCGCATGCCCCCCCGTCCCTACCGTGCAGTCCACGATCACGCCGTCCAAACACGGACGCAGCAGCTCGACGACCTCGCGCACGAGCACCGGACGATGCCTTGCGCGCTCCAGGCTCACGCTAGATGCCCAACTTCGCAATGGCTGCCGCATCTTCCTTCGTGAAGACACCAAGCTGTGCCTCGAATTTCTCCAGATTCCACACCTGGAGGTAGGTGATATAGCCCAGGACCGCGACCTCGCCGTTCAGTTCGGCTTTCACCCGAAGCGGGGGATGAATGAGAATTCGCCCCTGCCCATCCATGGTCGCCTGCCGCCCGTAGAAGTTCGTCACCCGCAGGAACTTCTCCTTCACCGGGTCCATCTCCGGCAACTGGGCGAGCCGTTGCTCGATCTTCTCCCACTCCGGCAAGGGATAGAGCCGAACATGGTCCCCATCCAAGCTCGTGACGAAGAACTCCGAGCCGTACTTCTGCAGGATGATGTCGCGGAAGGCGGCTGGGATTTTGATCCGTCCCTTCTCATCAATGCGCGTCGTGTAGTTGCCGCGTAACATCCTTAATCCTCAACCACTTTCCGCGATCTCTTGAAGTTGAGCTTTAACCGTTCGTTTCGGTCTCCGATCCGCGAACCACTTTAGTCCACTTTAGTCCACCTGGCGTATGCTACGGAAAACGGCCCGCAGTGTCAAGGAGAAAGTGTGCGCAGGGGAGCGGATGCAGGGGCTTCGGGCCGGTTTTTCGGCAGCCACCGCCCTCGTGGGCACTCGCCGCCACTCAGGGGGCGCCCTTCGACGTCGGTCGCGCCGGAACCCGTTCCGGGCCGGAACGCGACTTTACCCCTCGACCCAGGGCCAACCAGGCTGCGCTGATGGCGGTCGTAAGAGCGAATTGGGGCTTGACAGACAGACAACAGACAGACAGTATAATGCCGGACCGTCAGGGAAGACTCTTTTAAGGGGGGACGACCATGAGGAAGCCGTGCGTTATGATCCTGGTTATCACCCTGATGGTCCTTTGGCCACCCGCTCCGCCTTCGGGAGCAACGTCCGCTTCGCCGGTTCAGATGTGCGATGGAAATTTCTCGGTCTCAGTGGAACGCGGCGTTATCGGCATCGGTTTGCAAGGGACGACCTATACGCAGTGTGTGTCCACGTGTTCCCAAGGGGCCTATGATTGGACCACGAACCAATGCATCCCACTTTCCCCAACTGGAACCGAATGGGTCTGTTACGTGGTCTTAGCCTTTTGGGAGGCGGGATGTGTGCTCATCTGCCCGTTCATACCTTGAGGGCAAGATGAAAGAGAGGAGGGGCTGGGCCCACATGCTTTGTCTCAACGCGCGCTCTTTGCCGTGCCTATGCGTCTTCGGGGCTTTGGCGGACAATTAGTACTGTTCGTGCTCACGGGCCTCTTGTGGCAGCAAGGGCCTGTACACTTGAGCTCTTCGCTCGTCCTCGTCCCCGTAGTCGTGCAGCAGAAGGATGGGACTCCGATCACAGACCTGACACAGGCGGACTTTCTGCTCTACGAGGGAAGGAAGAGGCGTTCTATCGCATACTTTGATAGAGAAGAGTGGCCGCTTCACGTCGCGCTTGTCCTTGAACCTCCGAATGCGTCTTCACAGGCTGAAGCCGAGCGGATGCGTGAACGACTCAATCACCCGGAGCGAGATGTTTCCCCGCCGGGGCTCCCCAATACCCAAGAGGAGTTTAAGCGTTGGGCAGCCATTGAGGTGGCCGCATTAAGGGCGCTCGAGGTCCTTGGCTCCAACGATGGAGCAGCTCTCTTCACCACCTGTGGGGCGTTGAAGCACCCGTTGACGAACGATCTCGATGTTATCCGGGAAAAGATTCGTGAGCTGGCTACGACGATCGAGATCTGCTCATCGGGCCGGTTCTTGGACAGAGATGAGCTCATCGCGATAAGTTCCTATCTGAAGCAAGCCTCTCGCGGGCGTTCACAGCGAGTGATCATCATCATTTCGGATAATCACGTCATGCCGCGGAAGCCAGCCCCCTCGCTCGATGAGGTGAGAAGGGCGATTCTCGCCGCCAACGTTACAGTCTGCGGGATCGGCGTTGAGAACCGAGGCTGTGCGACGCTTCGCCGAGCGTTTATGGCGATAGCTCCCCCTCTTATCCCTCTCCTGCTCGCGTCGTTTAAGGACATCGCTTACTTTTCACAGATGAGCGGAGGGATCGTTGTGCCCGCCGATTCTTCTTCTGCGGAGGCCATATCTCGCGCAGCTTCTCTCATTGGAGGCTTTCTCCAGAAGTTTCGTCAGAGTTATATCCTTGGTTTTTGGCCAGACGAGCAAGCGAAGGTCGGGGAGATTCGGGAGATAAAAATCGAGTTGACTCGCCCAGCGCGAGGGAGATATCCGCAGGTTCAGCTCCATTACCGCCGAAGTTATGTGATCACCGAGCGGCCGCGGGCTTCTCGGTGAGAGGTGGCCTGTCTGTAGTGAGATCTCGCGTTGTGTTGGGCTCGGGACTGGGGTATGGTCGGCTTATACTTTTCGTCCCTTGCGCACTCGTTTGTGCGACTATTTGCGGAGCAGCTTGTGGTGGGTTGTGCGCCTTCGATTTAAGGAGGGGTGAGCTGTGGGATCTCAGAATCGGCGTGCCAATTGGTTCATCGCTTTTGCGGGAGCGGCGGCGTTCCTTATTAGGGGGCTTCGTCGTCGCGAGCTTCGTGACGGATCGTCCACGGACGGCAGGGGCCATTGCGTTGAGCGGCGCGTATCTCTATGGGGTTCTCAATCAAGTGACACTCGATCTTCCCATCGAAGGGGACATACCGACTTCCTCCCCCTTGGTGACTGCTCGCCCACTTCCGCGGGACCTTCTCAATTCCGATCGGGTAGATCGTGAGCCGACCGCTCGCGTCCAGGTGAAGGCGCAGGAAATTCTTGTAATCCTCGATCCGCAACGCCGAGAAGGCTTCGTTGGCATGCTGCCCGAAGATGTTCAGCGAGAGGAACAGATACACTCCCATGATCCACGACCCGATCGCCCACCCCCACAGGAACGTGATCACCGTTGCGGTGAGGAAATAACCGACCGATGGGCTCTGACCCGGAAGCCCACAGAGGTGTGCGCTCACGCGATGAGCCATCCACGCGCCGATCAACGCGGCGAGCAGGTGCCCCGAGGCATGGGCCAACCCGGCGACGTTGAAGACTCTGAGGAGCTTCCACTTCCACAGGCCACGGGAAAATGTCCGGCATATGCGGCGCATCTTCCCGAAGACGCCCGTGTGGATGATGCAGCTTTCGTTCACATCATCCTGGCGGGTGAAGAGGCAGAAGGTGAAGACGATCATCACGAGCCAAACGAGAGCCGAGGGGATGGTGATAAGCCTACAGAGTGAATCTTTGACCGCTTCCAGGCGGAGTGAGAGGATGGACGTGAGGACGGCCGCCACGAACGTGAGGATAGCCACGAGCGTGCTCACGAATGTGCTTTTGAGCCTCTCCAAGAGAAGAGATGCCAGGACCAGAGCCGTCGCCATGATCCAGAAGGTGTGCCATTCCCATGGAAGCTCGAACCGGTAGAGTTGGTGTGGCATGGCCCAGCTCAATGCGACATAGGCAACCCCGGGTAGAATCCCGAATCGGAGATTGCGAATCGGGAACTGTAAGTTTCGCCATGTGAGGCGGCGGGATGTCTTGCGATCGGGGAATTCTGCGGCCAGGCGGAAGCACGCACCATCTGGGCCATAACAGATTCGATCCACATTGGGACCATGGGTCGGATGGAGAAAGGCGCCACCGCCGCCGGCGATGATCAGATGGGTCTTCGATCCGTCAGTAGTCTCGTGCTCGTGTCGCCGATAGTGGTGGAGGTCTCCCGTGAGCCGGAGGACGACGCGAGCCCCGCGTGGCGCGAGGATCTTCTGCTCGAAGTAGTCCAAGTTCATCGTATGCTTGGCGCCATAGATCCAGTCGGGCTTCGGCGTGCAGAGGATGACGCGGTCTCCAGGCGCCATCTGTTGGGCGATGGCCTGAAAGTACTCGAGCTGCGGCCCGTCAATGTCGGCTTCCAGTTGAATATCGGCGCCGAGCAGCCACCAGCCGTGCGGAAGCTTGAGGGCGAAGTAACTGCGCGTCTGCGGCAGTTGCCATCCGCCGATCCATCGGGGCGGCGTCTTCTGGCAGAACAAGCGCGTGAAGCTGACCAGGCCATCGTACCAATCGTGATTGCCGGGAAGCGCGAAGAGATGAGGATGAGGGGGCTCCGATCGCGGGAAGGCCGCTTCATACGGGGTAACGAGCCGACGTTCGTACTCCTCGCGGCTCGCTGCCGGATACACCTCGTCACCGCCCATGATGAGGAGATCGCCGCGTCGCGTCTCGTGCCCATCTACACTCAGCCTCTCCTGCGCCAGACAATAAGCCACCGCGTACGTCGCATTCCACCCATCGCCGAGATCGGCCACATAATCAATCCACAGCTCGCGCCGATCGCTGTAATCGAACAACTCTTGCTCCTCCCGCAGACCCGCCAGAATGATTCGAGCATCGGCGCGTGACCCCCAGATGATCGAAGCCAGGACCTGGATGCCGGTCTTGACGAGCTGTCCCGGATCGTACCAATGAACCATCTCGGGTTTTGACGTGTGGCCCCCCTCTCCTCGGATCAGATCTTTCGCTCTCACCATGCATCGGCCCTCCCGGTTGAAGAGCTACCGGGTTCTCTTCCACGCGAAAGCTCCAGGTCCTGACACGTGTGGGAGTTTTCAGCTCATCTTTGGGGCATCTTGACAAGCCGATATGGTCATGCTCGGATGAATGCGAGAACCTTCACCCGTTCTCCTTCCAAGCCCTGACACATGTGGGGATTTCCGTCTTTCTTTGCCACCTGCGTGGTCTTGTCGCCCTCCACAATCTGCGGAGGGGACTTCCGGCTCCCGATGGGTTTCGGGAGAAGAGGCGGTGATGGACTTGACAGACAGACAATAAAAATAATAAGGGCAGTGAGCAGAAGCCTTCAACGCGGGAGGAGCTTATGCTCGAACAGACACACGATCAGGACATGAAGGAGCGGATCCAAGCGATCCTCGGCGTCATGGGGGGATATTGGGATGCCGTTCACAACCGGATCCTGGATCTCCTCGCGTGGGGGGATATTGTCGAGGTCAAAGCCCCAGAAGGAATCGAAGGGTTGCGAGCGTTCGCGGACGAACTGCGTCAGCGAGTGGACCAACTCCGGGAGCAATTTCTCCGTGAGCTGCTGATCGAGCGACGTCCTGTGGGAACGTGCGTGGCGCGTTTCGCCGTGAGCGCTCAGAAGCTCTTTGAGGAGACGGCGCAACGCCTGGAGCAGATGGGCATCGTCTACAGCGAGCGAGTACGAGAGGTGACCATCCGGGTACTTCAGGAATGGCCTCACGAGGAAGGTCCTTTTTGCCCTGAGGTCGAGGCATTCCGACAAAAGCTTACGGGGGAGTATTTGAAGGAGGAGTAGTCATGCTCACCCGACGGGAGTTCCTCATCGTCCTCCTCAGCGGGCTCTTGGCTGGGCAGCGCCCTCAGATCCCTCACGGTGGAGGTGAAGTCCCTCCGGAGCCAGGAGAGGCGGAGTGTCGGAATCCTATGGCTTTCTACTAGTGCGTTCAAATCTATAGGGCGCGATGCACGCGGTTGGGCGATGTGCGTCTGATCGCGGCTTGTCTGAGCTGTGTCCTTGCCGGCTGTTACGCCCGATGGTGCTTGTGAGCGAAGCACAAACGATGAGGTCGGTTTGAAATGGATATCGTTTCGCCCAGTACCGTGGGGCAAGAATCCTCACCCATTCTCCTTCCCGCCGCTGTTCTCAACGAGCGGCAGCTCGATGGTGAAGCGACTGCCTCGGCCGACTTCGCTCTCGACCCAGATCGCCCCGCTATGCGCCTCGACGATCCATCGGCAGATGGCGAGGCCCAGGCCCGAGCCCGGCGCCCCTCCGGAAGAGCGTCGGTAGAAGCGTTCGAAGATATGAGGGAGGTCCTCTGCGGAGATCCCGCACCCTGTGTCCTCGACATCCACGCGCGCTCGCCTTTCGGCTCGACTCAATCGGAGCGTGATGCGTCCCCCCGCAGGGGTGAACTTCAGCGCGTTGTCGAGGAGATTGAGGAGCGCGCGCCGCAGTCGCCGTTCATCGCCCAGGACCGCGAGCGGCTCGCCCGAATCATGAAGCGCGAGATCGAGGTGGCGCATTTCGGCGATCGGGCGGATCTGCTCGACGATGTCGCGAGCGAGAACATCGAGCCGGAGGGGAGCGAGATCGAGGGCGAACTTCCCGCTCTCGGAGCGGGCCAGTAGAAGGAGATCATCGGCCAGCGCGCTCAGGCGCAAGATCTCGTCCAGGCATCGGCGCAGGACGTGCTGATACTCCTCGGTGGAGCGTTCACGGCGCAGAGCGATCTCCAGGTCCGAGCGAAGGATCGCCAGCGGCGTGCGCAGCTCATGAGCGGCGTCCTCGGTGAAGCGCCGCTCTCGCTCGAAGGCTTCATGGAGTCGGGTGATCATTTCGTTGAACGTCTCGGCCAGACGAGCCAGCTCATCCCGCGAGGGGGGGACTTCGACGCGCTCCGTGAGCGTGCGCGCGGTGATGGCGCGCGCGGCGCGCGCGAGGCGGTCCACCGGCTGAAGGGCTTTCGCCGCGATACCCAAGCCACAGAAGCTCGCGGCGATCAGGGCCAGGGTGATCGTGAGCGTCAACGTTGTCAGGAGCTTTCGTTCGGCTCGACGAATATCCTCGATGACATATCCGGCGCGGATGAAGGAGTCCACTTCTCCGCGCGTGTCCAGGACCCGCCAGGTGACGACGCGCATCACGCGGCCATCGGGTGTGCGCGCGTCCTCGCGGATCGGCTCCCGGCTCCGGCGGGCGCGCTCGAGCGTCTCCGAGCGGATGGGGACGCGGTCGTTCTCCGAAGCGGCAGCGACGTCGGCGACCGCTCCCTCGGGGGTGATCAACTCGACGAAGGCCGGCGCGATGGTGAATCGCTCCGCGCGCGGTTCGTGGACGTCTTCTCCCTGTTCGAGAGCGCGCAGCCGCGCCTCGATGTGCCGCACTTGCTGGTCGAGCGCGACATCAACCGCGTGGCGCAAGCTTCGGGATAAAGAGAGGTACAAGACGGTTCCGGAGGCGATGAGAACGGCCGCCATCACGCCCACATACCAGAGGGTCAGCTTCGCTCGCAGCGAGAGGGGGCGCCAGGAGCTCATGCTCGGTCTCGCCTCTGCGGTGTGGCCGTTCTGGGCGGAGAGGCGCATCGCTCGAGGAGCCGCTCACCTTCGCCCAGAGGGCAGGCCGACGTGAATATGGGCGCCTGTGGCGGAGTTCGGGACTTCGTCGCTGAAAGCGATGTAGGGAATACCGCGTCGAGTCAGGTAGTCGAGCACCCAGCGTCCCTGTTCGCTCTCCGGGTGTAGGGCGATGTCCACGCGCCCGCGATGATCCAAACCGAGGCGATCATGCGTGGGCGTTTGTCCGAATGCGCTGATGGGCAGTGGGGTGCCGAAGCGCTTCTGATAGGCGCGCATGAGAGCGCCGAGGTCGCCGAGGGTGAAGCGCCCCCTTCCGTAGGAGCGCGCCACGCGCACGAGGGCGCGCGAGAGCGAGAGCCGTCGGCGCTCGCGCTCAGCGGCCCGCTCGGCGTACTCCCGGGCGCGCGCGAGCGCGTCTCGCGCCAGTCGTTCGACCTCGCGCGCGGCCTCCAGTTGGGCTTGTGCCGTCCGGGCCTCCAACTCGGCCCATTCCAGATCGCGGCGAGCGATGAGTCCTCGCGCGTACAGCGCGCGCAGGCGCTCCACTTTCTCCTGAGCCGCCCGCGCTTGCTCCTCGGCCGCGCGCAACGCCGCGCTGGCGTACTCCAGGTTCGCTTCGGCTCGTTGCAGCTCCGGCACCGAAGCGGGGGATTGCGCGCGAACAAGTCCAAGTGGGAGGCACAACAGCAGCACGAGAAGCGCACGTTCGCCTCTTGGCCGTCTTCTCCTCAACAATCGTTCCGTCATCTGGCGTCGTCATTCTGCCCGGGTCGCGCGGGAACTCGGCCCTGAGCCATTAAGAGGCGACGCGATCCGGGCGCGCATTGTTCTTCAGCTGATTCCAGAAGCTCAGGCGGTACTGCAGGAGCGTCTTGTGCACCTGGCGCGGTGTGACGCTGCCGACAGTCTCGCTGATCATCAGATGCAGTCCCTTCTCCGGAGGCGCGTCGCGCTTGAGGTATTCCTGGTAGAGGGCGAGGATCGCGGCGCGCTCGATCTCGCTCACCTCGGGCTCGGCGTCGAGCGCCTTGCGCCATTCGTGCAGCTTCTCCAACCACCACCAGACGCGCCCCGGATCGAGCTTCAAGTGGGCGGCCGCGCGCTCGACGATCGCGCGGGCATCGTCCT
>BEHK01000089.1 GCA_002898775.1 bacterium HR08
AACATGCGTGCGGAGCGTCTCCCAGGTGGAATAGACATCGCCCGACCAGAGAAACGCCGCATATCGCTGCATGCCGGCATGCCCGTTGCGATGCAGGGCATAGGGACGCACGTTCGGGCGATCCACCTGCGGCCCTTCCCAGTACATGCGATTTCGCGTCAGGCGCGATGCGCGATCGAGCGGATCGCCTTCGTCCACCCACCATCCATCCACGCCCATCGAGAAGACGCGACGATGCAGGTTCCAGTAGCATCCCGCCTCCTCTTCATCGAATCGAGCCAGCGAGCATTCATCATGGACCCCCCCGCGCAGCGTCCGCGAGAGGATGACGACGTGAAGGACGACGCGGAAATTCATCTCGTGCAGCTCGCGGATCATGCGCTCGGGATCAGGGAAGACGGACCGGTTGAACGAGAACGATCCGTTGGCCGTGTTCCAGCCCGAAGGAGTGAATCCCGTCCCCAAGTAGATGAGCACGTCGCACGGCAGCTTCTTCTCGCGGAAGGTTCGGGCGACCGACAGGACTTCATCCGGACCGGCGAGCGTGCGATGCGATTGCTGATAGCCGAAGGCCCACAAGGGCGGCATCTCGGGCAGTCCTGTGAGGCGGGCATATTCGGCCATGATCTCGGTCGGCTCCTCCGCTCCGACGACGAAGACGTCCAGCGGAAGCGCAGCTTCGGGAGGACGTGGCTCGAAGCGCCCCTCCGATCCTGTGAGATCGAACGCCCCATCGGGCTGATGCACGAACATCGCCCAACCGGACGTCCCGATGAGCCAGGGGATCGGCACGCGCCCACCGTGCGTGCGCAGGCGATACCCTCCCTGACCGCTGCGCATGAGATCGCGCGAGCCCCGACGATCGAACTGTGGCCCGCCTTGTCCGAGACCGAGAACAGGTCCCTTGCCCAAGAGAAAATCCATCGCGCCGGTGCGCGAATCGAACCGCAGCCGCTGCACGAGGCGCCCTTCGCGCGTCTCGACATGAATCGTCAATGGTTCCGGGGAAAACCAGACGACGAGTTCTCCCGTTGGCACCCGCTGCGAACCGCGAAGAGATCGCAGCCGCGCAACCGGTGGCCCCCACGTTTCTCGAACGAGCGAACCATCCTGTGGGATTGGTGCTGGCCGGTCGGCGTCCAGCGGCACCACGCTCAGACGCACCGTGCGCGCGCTCACCGGAGAAACCACGATCTCGACCGGCCGCTCCAGAATCCGCAGCTCCCCTTGTACGCGACCGTGGCGCACGTTCACCAGCGCTCCGGCCGTCGCCGCACTCAACCCTTTCAAGACGTCCCGTCGCGTGAGCGTCACCATATTCGACTCTCCTCGGATGCGCTCATGGCACACGCGCGAGGATTCTCCTTCGCTCAATTCCTCCGGCTTCCCTCGCGCTCTCGAATCAGCTCGACGATCGTTGTACTCCCGGAGATGCGCAGTTCGATCTCCGATTCCTCACCGAGCCGGACCGTTCCCACGCGCCGTCCGTCGTGAACGACGGCATACGTCGTGCGCGGAACTTCCGGTTCTTGCCCGGAGTCCACTCCGATCGCCGTGTCTCTCAACGAGACGCGGAGCTGCGTCACATGCGCATCGGACGTTCGATTCTCGACCGACAGGCGAATACGCCCGAAATCCTTCGCCACGACGATCGGCCGCTCGGCGGCAAACCCGTCGCGGTCCAGCTCGATCGTCATTCGGAAATCCGGGAGCACGATGTGAAATCGCTTTCGCAATCCATCGCGTGGGAGGATGGAGAATTCGCCTTCCGACACCGCGAGCGCACCGCCATAGGCGAACCACTCGAACAGCGGATCGCGGGTCAGGATCGTAGCCGCCGCCCGCAACGCACCGCCGAAGCCGAGATCAATCTCACCATCGTAGTGCCAGGCCCCGCGCGGCATATCTTTCCGAATCCAGGCGCGTCCGAACTTGGCCGTCATGAACTGCCACCCGGCAGCTCCATCGTTCTCCTCGCCGGGGAACCAGAAGCCATAGTTCGTCTCCGGTCGCCCTGTGTTCATGAGCGACCAGGAGCTCAGAATCGAAGCGTAGCCGAGCTGAAGCCACTCGGCGGGATCGCGCGCGAAGTGGATGGCGTAATCGAGGATCGCCCATCCGCCCATGGCCGCCATATAACTCATCGCCCCCACATCAGAGGAACCGGTGAAATCCGCACCGAGCAGATAATAGGCTGCTTCCAGCCATCCCCGAACGGCCAAATTCGCCCGCCGTTGTCGCTCCATGAATGCCAGTGCGTCTTCCTTGCGCACGACGGGATGCGAATACCACTTCCGCAGCCTCTTGTCGAACCACAGGTTCTCATCCGGCTTCATCTCGTGCGTGGCTCCGTACTTGGCCACCGCGTATGTCGTCTCGAACGCCGTTCGATCGAACGGATATTCCGAGCGATAGGGATAGGGATCGTCGTAGATGAAGTATTTGACCTTCTTCTCCCACTCGCCGCGCAGCCATGCCGCTTTCTCCAAGAACCCTTCTCGCTCCAGCGCGGCGATGAGCGACGGAATCACCACTTCGTTGTAGCAGCCGATCTTGTACGTCTCGTACTCCAGAGGCAGGATCTCGTAGGGATAGAGGAAATAGGCCCGCGCCGTCTGATAGGCGCGTTCGAGATACCCCCGCGCATCGAGATAGCGCACCATCTGCGGATATTTCCTGGCGATCTCGTACATGTGGAAGTAGAGCATGATGACGTGAGGGTAATCGAACGAGCGCCAGATGGGCATCTTGTCGAGATGGCGATTGCGAATCCCCGCGCGCGCTCGCGGATCGGGATCGCGGTTCACCTTCCAGTTGGGCACGCCGTAGATGCCGTAAGGATACGGATGCTCCTGATCCGTGCGCTGCAATCCTCCCCAGACGAAATGCTCGATATAGTATTCGACCGAGGCGATCTCCTCCGGATCGGGAAAATGGACGTTCTTCGCCGCCACAAACGGAGCTTTGCCGAGCACCGGGTCATCGGAGGCCAGGACATACCCCCACCAATAATCGAACCCATCGGTGTCCTCCGGGCTTCGCAGGATTTTGTTCTTCATGTCGTAGACCGAATAGAGTCCGTTGTACCACTTGGACGGATCCCGATGTTGCTGCCGCCGCGTGATGAACCGGCTTCGCTTTTTGATCAAGGTCTCTATCGGCTCCGTCACGAAGAACTCCAGATAGGTTCGCCGTCCTCCATCATGTCGAATCGTCACCAGGTTCTCGCCGAGTCGCGCGAAGGCGATGCGGTAGAGATGATGATCGGGGCGTCGCTCGCCGAGGTACGTGATGCGCGTCTTGTCGGGGAACTCCGGTTCCAGCGCCTCGATGCGGGCCTTCGTGCGAAGGGCGATCAGGGCCGTCAGGTCTTCGGGAACCGTCATGCCGGGAACGACGCGAATGTCGAAGAGCCCTTCGCGATAGAGAATCTCGCGCATCTCGGCATAAGACCAGGCCCACTGAAACCGAACGCCGTAGCGCACGGCGCTTCCCGGAGCCCCCGCCGGTTGCAGCGTTAAAACCGTATGCGGCTGCCGCCAGCTCCCTCGCGTCTCGCGCCCACCGGAGAGTCCCGAATGAATGTAGGCGCGATAATTTCGTCGCCCCTCGGAGGTGTAGTATTCGAATTTCGTTCCCGGATGCACGGTGATGACGAGATAGGGAGGCTCGCCGCTCGGTCGCACGAAGTAGAGGAACGACCCATGCCCGGCGATGAAATGATGTTTGGTCCAGCTCCGCTCGAAGATCGTTCGCGCATCTCCCACAGGAAAGCGCCAGGGGATCGGCAGCGCGAGGTCCCCGATCTGCACGGGGAAGTTCATCGTCGTCTCGATCTCGATGGTCCAGTCGAGGATTTCATCTGCGAGTGTGAACTGCTGAACCATCTTGAGCGGCGATCCGGGATCGAAGTCCGTATAGGTGAGCATCCCTTTCTCCGGCTCCGCCTCGAGCCGTCGCGCTCCCGTATAAATCGGCAGCCAATCGCCGCCTTCCACCCGATAGGTCACGACCGGCTCGCCCAAGCGTCCGTCGTCGCTCACGAGGTTGGCCTGAAACGGATCTTGGGGATTCCACAACCCGGTGATCCCCCGCCGGTCATACGTGAGCGCGAAATGCGCCGCTCGAATCGTGCCTTGAGACGGTTGTCCCGCCACATGTCGGAAAGGAGAAAAGAGGGTGGTCACGAGAACAAGGCTCAGCCCGATGCCCTGTGAGATACGATCGAACATTCGCCCTCTCCTCCTCACGATCATGATGCTCCCTTCGCTGTCTCTCCCGAGGCTTCATGCCTCGGGCCGGCGAGGACGCGCGCCTCTTGACTCAGCGTCCACGGGCCGACGCGAAGGATCACGCGAAACACTCCGGGAGGAACGATCCTCCCCTGCGCATCGGTGAAGTTCCAAACGAGGCGATTGATCCCAGCTTTTCCAATGCCGTTCAACCGACGAACCTCTCTGCCTTCGTGATCCTCGACAATGATCTCGACGGGCTCACGCGCGTCCTCCTTCAGGTAATAGACGAACACAAGCCCATTGGGCTCATTGAGGGTCATCAGGACTCGATCCCCATACAATCGGTAATTGCCCCACGCCCCTTCGTTCCGCGGCGCCCGAGGTCGCACGGCGAACAGATGCACGTCCTTCTCGATGAGCCGTTCATCCACCTCGCGGAGCGGCGTGATGTCTGCTACCCAAAGTCCCCGACCATAGGTTCCGACGACGAGGTCTCCCTCGCGAGGGTGGACCAGAAGATCAGTGACCGGGACCGTCGGGATGTTCCCGCCCAGCCTTCGCCATCGCCGTCCTCCATCGAAAGAAACAAAGACTCCGCCATCGGTCCCCGCGAAGAGAAGCTCTCGACGGTGAGTATCCTCGATGATCACATTGACGGGCCGATTCGGCAAGCCGTTCACGATCGGCGTCCACGTAGCGCCGAAATCCGTCGTCTTGTAGAGGAACGGACGAAAATCGTCCTGACGATGGCGCGACTTCGCGATATACGCGGTCCCCACCTCGAAGCGAGAGGCGAAGACGCGCGTAACCCACGCATCTTCCGGAGCACCAGCTCCCACCAGCGCCCTCGTCACCTCAGTCCACGTTGCTCCGCCATCTCGCGTCACCCACACCTTGCCGTCATCCGTTCCCACCCAGAGCAGCCCCGGCTGTCGCGGCGACTCCGAGATCGTCGTGATGGTGCAGAATTGAACGCCAGCTCCAGGCTCGCTGATCTTCCCCGGATCATTGGTCGTCAGATCCGGGCTGATCTCCTCCCACGTCTCTCCTCGATCTCGCGAACGAAGGACGACCTGAGCGCCGGTATAGAGCACGCGCGGATCATGCGGCGAAAGGACGAGCGGTGGCGTCCAGTTGAAGCGAAGCGGCGGTTGCCCTGCCGGCCGCACGGGCTCGATCCGCTTCCGCACGCGAAGCTTCATATCGGCCCGATAGTGTCCGCCGAACTGCTGCGTGTTATACACCCACCGACTGTCGGTGGGGTCCACCTGGTTGTACATGCCGTCACCGCTGCCCACGGTCACCCAATCTTCCATGCCCACGCTCCCGCTCCATCCGTTGCTGGGTCCTCGCCAAGAGTCATGATCCTGGAGCCCGGCATAGATGTGATACGGGTCCTCCATGTCCACGGCGATCGCATAGACCTCGCCCAAGGGGAGATTCCAGAGGTGATCGCACGTCCGTCCACCGTCGTAGGAGATGAAGACGCCGCCATCGGATCCAGCGATGATCCGGCTGGAATCCTGCGAGTCGATCCATAGGGTGCGGAAATCGCCGAAGGCGCGCCGGAAAGGCCGAGGCTCTCCCGCTCCGCGCAAGCCCACCCATGTTCGCCCCCCATCCTCGGACATGAGCAACGTCGCTCCCGTGACGAAAATCCGATCCGGATTGTTCGGATCCACGCGGATCTGATTGAAGGCATACCCCGTTTTCCGGCTCACATCATCACGCTCGGAGTTCACCTTCCTCCAGGTGAGACCGCCATCCTCGGTGCGATAGACCTCCCCTCCGATCAGCCGCGGACGTGGTGCGACTCCCCGCGCGCGATCTTGCTGCACCTCCTCCTCGGTTGGCGGACGCGAATTCCGATTGTCCACGACGGCGTAGAGGATTCGCGGATCCCGTTGATAGAGGTCTATGCCGATCCGACCGATGACTCCCGTGGGAAGCCCTCCGTGAAGCCGGTGCCATATCCGACCTCCATCAGTCGTCTTGTAGATGCCGCTCTCCGACCCTCCGTCCAGTAGCCGCCACGGCAGGCGCAAACATTCGTAGGCGGCCGCATAGAGGGTCTCCGGATCACGACGATTCATCACAAGATCAATCGCCCCCGTCCGGTCGTTCACGAAGAGCACTCGACGCCACGTTCGCCCGCCATCTTCCGTTTTGAAGACGCCTCGCTCCGAATTCGGCGTATACAAGTGCCCCATCGCCGCTACATACACGATGTTCGGGTTAGTGGGATGGATCACGATACGGGCGATATGATGCGTATCCGCGAGCCCCATGTGCGTCCACGTTTTTCCCCCGTCCTCCGACTTGTAGACCCCGTTCCCCGGATATGCGCTGCGCGTATTGGAGGCATCGCCTGTCCCCACCCACACGATCCTCGAATCGGAGGGGGCAATGGCCAAAGCGCCAATGGAACCGACGCCCACAGAATCGAAGATCGGCTCGAAGGTCGTCCCGTTATTCGTCGTCTTCCAAACGCCGCCATTGCGCGCCGCGACGTAAAACGTGTAGAGGTGTTCGCGCCCCGGCGTCTCAGGGACGGCGATGTCAGAAATCCAGGCGCCTGCCCGAAACGGGCCGAGATTCCGAAATGTGAACCCCGTGCGCAGCAGCTCATCGAGGCGGCGGTGTACCTCATCGGAACCTCGCCCCGGATGTCCGGGAGTCGAGGCGTCCGGAAAGACGGGCCCTTCACGCGCCCGTACATATCCGGAGGCGAAAAGAGCGAGCAGAAGGAGCCAGAGAGGGCCTCGCTTTATGGTTCCTGTGATCATACGCATCCCTCACCTTGATCCCCAATATCGGTGTGGTCAAGAGAGCCGCGGCATCGTTCAGATTCCGGCGCGTTGGCGGGCGCGGCGGATGACGGCCTCCATCTGATCGCGATAGGCCGTGAAGGTGTCGTCCACGACGCTGAGCGTGGGGATCTGCTCGTCCCGAAGTGACAGCGTCTCCGGATTCCAGCGACCGAAGCCCGCTTCGTGCACGCCCGTGCTTCCTCGCCCCGGAGCCGGATGGCTGAGATGCTGGAACGCGCGCGCGTATTTTTGAAACGCCGCCGGATAGGCGAATTGCGAGAAGACGTGATAGAGGGGGATGAACTCCAGGAGCGCATCGTAATGCATCTCGCCGCAGGCCAGCACGTGCGGATATTTCGCCCGCAGATCGAGAACGAGCCGCCGCGTCCCCTCGTGCATATCGGCCTGCGGATTGTTCACCCATCCCCCGACGATGTCGAGGAAATACGCATCCACGCCGTAGCGCTCGATGACCTCCGCGAGGCGTTCGAACAGATACTCGCGCCAGGACGCGACACCCAGATTCATGTACGAGAGCCAGCCATCCTGATGGCGATCGTTGTCCCAGTCCACCCAGTTGAGATCGAAGCGGTCGCCGTCAATCCTGGCCGTCGCCGCGTCGGCCACGCGCGCGAAGACGGGCTGCTGACGATTAGCCGCGTTCGCTCCGAACATCGGCATCATGCGAAAGCCCCGGCGTTGTGCTTCGCGGATGAGCCGACGGAAGCCCTCTTCCCCGCCCATGCGCGGCGCGGGCCGATAGAGCGGATACTCCCAGTAGTATCGGCCATCCCAGGCCGAGAGAAAAACGAGCACGCGATCCGCCGGTATGCGCTCGGCCATCCAGCGAAGGATCTCGCCCATGCGCGCGTAGTCGTTGAAGATGTAGCCCGTGTAGTGCATGCCGTGAAGCGTGACGACCAACGCGATGCGCCGCAGCCAATCGGGAACGTCCGGGCGCGTCTCCCACGGTTGCAGGCGATAGGCGCGCTCCAGATGCTCATAGTGTGCGCGCGCAATCGCCTCCACCGTGGGCGCTCGTCCGATGCGCCAGCGAGGAAGCGTCACCGTCGTCTGCCGCCTCCATCCCTCCAACTCGCAGACGGCTTCCAGGCGATAGCTGCGCTCCCCGGGCTGGAAGTAGTAGCGCTTGGTTCGCACGCGATCATCGAGCGATGAGATGAAGAAGAAATCGCGCTCTCCCACCTGCACGATGGCGAGCGGCGTCTCCATGCCGCGCGCCGATCCCGGGCCGAACAGATTGCCACCGGAGAAGGGATAGCCCAAAAGCACCTCATCCTCGCGCGGATCGAAAAAGCTCTGCAGCGCACTCGATATCCGCCCGCGCGGCACGCCACGGATGATCGTCGTGACGGCTCGGATCGGGCGCGTCGTCTCCACGGTCGCGTCCCATTCGATGAACGCGCCGCGCTTCTCCAACCGCGCCCGCAGCCTCCCCGGAGCTTTTTCTTGCCCGCCGGCCCACACGAGCCGGTCGCAGTGAAGCTCCAGCGCGCCATCGCGCGCGCTCACGGTCATTCGCTCGCGATCCAATCCGTAGACGTTCTCCTGGGTGAAGATGAGGAACCCGAATTGATGGCCCTCGAACTCGACCGAAGGCTCCGGGAAGTCGAAGCTGAACTTCATGTACGACCGCCCGCGAGGCGGAACGTGAACGCCACTGGTCGAGGTGAAAGGGTGGATCGTCCCGTTGGGCACCTGAAGGACGACTCGCGGCATCGCCGAGCGGGAGCGAGCCGGAGCCACGAGGGCGCTCGCTCCCAGCATCCCGACGTTGCCAAGAAACGCACGACGCGAGATCCGTTCGGTCGTCATCTCGCCCTCCCGCGTGAGCCATCGGCTCAGCGCCGTCCCAGATCGTAGAACCGCCACGACGAACGAAAATCGCGCGTGAGCGGCTGTCGGGTGAGGATGGCCCGCACCATCTCGACGGGGATGCGCCCTTCCCGGAGGATGGCATCGTGGAAAGCGCGATCGGTCATCTTGCCCGACTCGACCAACTCGCGATGGAGGGCGCGAAATTGCAATCCGCCGAGCAGGTACGCCGCCTGGTAGAGCGGCCCGTAGGCTCCGCCGAAGGACCGACGCACTTCTCCCTCGGCATTGGCCCGCTCGTGCCCCACGCGTTCGACCAGATACGCGATGCACTCCTCCGGGGTCATCTCCCCCAGATGGAACTTGAGCGAGAAGATGATCCGCGCGCAGCGATGCATCCGCCAGAAGAGCGCTCCGATGCGATCCTCCGGCGATTTGTGGAATCCCAGATCCCACAACAGCAGCTCCCAGTAGAGGGCCCAACCCTCGCCCCAGAACGGCGTGCTGAAGAGGTTGCGATAGGGCTTGTAGCGCGCCGTCATGAACCCCTGCAGATGATGGCCGGGAATCAATTCGTGGAAGACGGTCGCCCGCGAGAAGTGGATGTTGTTCCCCCGCAGGCTCATCATTTTCGCTTCGTGCGACATGGTATTGGTCGGATAGGAGACGGTGATCACCTCGCCGCCGGTGAAGAACGGATTCACCAGTTGTCGTTCGGGCGACATCATCTCCATGCGCCAGGTCTCTTTGGCCAACGGAGGAATCGTCACCAGGTCCCGTTGCTCGAGGAATCGGATGGCCTCCAGCGCGAGATCGCGCACGAGTTCCGGTTGCTTGCCGGGTTCGACATAGCGCGTCTTGACGTATTCGAGCGCTTTCTTCCAATCGTCTCCGAATCCAAGCTCACGGGCAGCCTTTTTCATCTCATTCTCACACCAGGCCATCTCTTTCTCAGCGATGGCGATCAGCTCTTCGGGGGTGTACGGGATCATCTCGCGCGCCAGCTCGACAAGCAAGGCCTCTCGACCGATCGGATCTCCGATGATGTCGCTCGTATCTCCCGGCCGAGGGACTTGGGCTCCTGCCCCCCCCATCGTTGGCCGCTGTGGTCCACCTGTCCCTCGCCCCGATCCCGGCTGAGGGCCGCCCAACGCCCTCTCTTCCATCCTCACGCCGACAACGCGCTGAGCTAAAAAGTCCATATAGCTTCCGAGCGTTTGATCCACCGATTGATACGGCTCGCTCACCCACCAGGTGAAGAGCGGATCATACCCGTTGTAGAAGTTGAACCAACTCCGCAAGGTCACTCGCAGGCTT
>BEHK01000090.1 GCA_002898775.1 bacterium HR08
CATGATGAAGGGGCGCCCTTCCGTCGTCAGCCCCAACTCCACGACGCGCAGACGATCCGAGGCTTCGTCCAACCGCCGAAGATATTCGACGATCTGCGGCCAACTGGCGAGCTTGCGATCCTCCCCGATGTCGAACCCCAGATGCTCCTTCGGGGAAGGAATGGTCCGCTGCGCCGGGAATGCTCCCCCGACCGTCAGGATGATGAGCAGAAGACTCGGCCAACCCCGTGCGCGTCCAATCATCTGTCCCCCCCTCCTCAGACGTTCTCCCCATGCGTTCGCGGAAGCGGCATTTTACTCGACCCGAAGGAGCGGGAACAAGATGCGCGCCTCCCCAAGGGAGAAAATTCATGCAACGCTCGCTCGCCCGCTCGCCGTCCCATCTGGCGGATGACAACAGAAATGACGCCGAGAAGAGGTCACCGACTGGGGCGCGAGAGAGCTCTCAGGTCGGCATCCTCACGGCGTCACGCTCGAAGCGATCTTCTCTGGAGGCGAAAGACGATGAAGATGCGTACGGTGATGACTATGGTCGCGTTCCTGCTGGCTCTCTCTCTCCCCTCTTCCCGGGAAGCGAGGCTCACGACCGCTGCCGAACCTCCTCAGAACCTCGCGGGCGTGGACGGCCTCGACGTCCCGAGCCTCTTTCAGACGCTCGACCTCTTCGTCCAGAACCGCGCCGTGGAGATCGGAATGACGGTGGACTCCCGTCAGGCGAAGCTCTTGCAGATCGGCGACACGCCGGTGACGCTGACGCCCGCCTCGTCCTGGGATCCACGGCGTCTGGGCACAGTGGGGATCCTCGAGGCTGGAAAGGCGTTCTCCGTGCAGAACAAGACGCTGCCGGCCGGCCTCTACACGCTCGAAATCGGAGGCCATCCTCAGACGCGGCGCCTCTCTCTGAATTTCCGCGATCGGTTCGGTAACGTCGTCGCGAGCCTCCCGGCCAGCGAGTACAAGTTCACGCCAATTCCAAAGCGCGCCTCGGCCACGGACGTCGAGGCCGCGCAATCCCTGCTGGGGATCATCGGCCCCGCCATCGGTTTCAACGTCGTGCTCACCAATACGCCGCCGTTTTTCAAGATCGTCCCCTGTTTGGGGTTCGTCGTCCCCATCGGCGTCGGCTTGGTGAACGTCGGATTCTGCCTCGGATGATTCGCCCCCGCGCGAGGCGCCTCTCCCGAGGCGCCTCGCGCTCACCGGATCGGGCGAAACGTGACCTCGACTTCCAGAAGCGTCGCCCGCGCGAAGCGCAACCCTTTCTTATTCCGCCCCGCGCTCTCGATGGCGATGCGCTTCATCTCCTCCTCGCTCTTGACCTCCCGATATCGCCCATTCCGATCGAGGATGAGGAAGATCGTCCTCGCCGGTTGCGCCTCCCGCCTCTTCCGCCGCGAGGACGTCCTCACCCCCTTCTTGCGCTTCGCGGACTGGGCTTCGACCTCCCGCGCGGTGGCAAGTGATTCCGTCCGCTTCACGTCCGCGCTCTTCTCTCCTCCCATGCGTCCTCCCTCCCCACTCCGAGAATCCTCGATGCGTGACCGAGAAGATGCTCTCTTCGTGCCCGAAGGCGATGACGATGAGAGCGAACCCGTATTCACCGCCCGCGGCGAGCTCCTCCTCCCCTTCCGCCGTCCCGAGAGGGGAGGCCAGACCTCGGGATTGAGGACGAGGCCCTTCACCTCCGCATAGGCGCGCACTTCTCGCTCGATGCGCTCGCGCCGATCGCTGGCCAACGCTCCCGCCCAATCCCGACACCCGAGTGCGTACGGACACCGCAGGGCGCAGATCAGCACCGACTTCACTTCGCTGAAGCGATGGCAGTAGATGTAGGTTCCCATCTGCTCCACGTCGGTTCCCTCACGCTCGCCCCTCGTCGCGAATCCGACACTGCGATCGCTCGCGCCGATTTATACTCGGCCGCCCCCCCCGTGTCAATCGCCGAACCCGCCCTGCCTATGGCCCGATGGGCCGATCGTGTGGTATAACCAAAAATCACTGGTGGCAACGATCTCGTCGGGTGCAGATGGCGATGCCGTCGGTCATCGAATTCCGAAACGTCTGGCACTCCTACGACGGCGAGCATTTCGTGCTCGAGGACATCTCGTTCTCGGTTGGGCCGGGCGAGATGACCGTCATCCTCGGCGGCTCCGGGAGCGGAAAATCAACGATCCTGCGCCTCACGCTCGGGCTCATTCGCCCCGATGAGGGGGAGATCCTCATCCAGGGGCAGGAGATCACCTCCCTGACCGAGCAGGAGCTTCTGAAGGTGCGCCGGAAGATCGGGATCGTCTTCCAATCCGGCGCTCTGTTCGATAGCCTGAGCGTCTACGAGAACGTCGCCTATCGGCTCCGCGAAGAGGGATGGCCGGAAGATCGGATCGAGGAAGAGGTCATGCGACAGCTCGCGTTCATCGACTTCAAGGGGGACGTCCACGCTCTCCCCGGCGAACTCTCCGGGGGCATGCGCCGCGCCGTCGCCATCGCGCGCGCGATGGTCGGCGGTCCGGAGATCCTGCTCTTCGACGAGCCCACGGCCGGACTCGATCCCCCGACAGCCCGCACGCTCTGCGAGCTGGCCGCTAAGTATCGCGACCTCCAAGGCGTCAGCTCCATCTTCGTCACCCATCGCATGGATGATGTGCGCTTCCTCTCCTCGATCCTCTATACCCGCACCGCCGCCGGGGAGATCGTCGCCCTCCATCGCGAGGACGACGCTTTCTCGCTCATCAACACGCGCTTCCTCATCCTGCGCCACCACCGCATCTATTTCAGTGGGACGGAGGAGCAGCTTCGCCGCTCGGAGGATCCTTACGTTCGGGAATTCATCGGCGCTCTCGAGGAGATCGAGGAGCAAGAGGTGTTCGAGGAGCTCATGCTCGAATGATGCGATCGCTCTCTCTCGGTCGCCACCATACCGCCACGGAGGACACCGGCGCAGCAGGTCCCCCCTCCCCTCTCGTGGATCGTCCCGTCATCGAATTCCGAGAGGTCTCCATCTCCTTCGATGATCCGCCGCGACGCGTTCTGGATCGCATCAGCTTCAAAGTCTGCAAGGGCGAGATGCGTATCCTCCTGGGGCCAACGGGCTCCGGGAAATCCACGATCCTCCGCCTGACGATCGGGCTCCTGCGCCCCGATGAAGGACAGATCTTCCTGAACGGCCAAGAGATCACCGCGATGACCGAAGAGGAGATCTTGAAGCTCCGGCAACGGATCGGCGTCGTCTTTCAGGAAGATGCCCTCTTCACCTCACTGACGGTAGCGGAGAACGTCGCCTATCGCCTCCTGGAACAGGGGTACGCGCTCGAAGACGTGGAGGGCGAAGTGCGACGCACGCTGCGCCTGGTGGGTCTGGAACACGCCTACGGGATGATGCCCAGCGAGCTCTCCGGAGGGATGAGTCGGCGCACGGCCATCGCCCGCGCGCTCGTGGGCAATCCGGAGCTCATCCTCTACGATTCTCCTCTCTCGGGTCTAGACCCCGTTATTGGTCGGCGCATCAGCCGACTCGCCATGCGCCTGCGCGATCTTCACGGGGTCACCTCGATGTGGATCACGCAGAACATGGATGAGGTCCGATATCTGGCTTCCCACTTCTACGAGCGGACGACCGACGGGCGACTCCTCTTCCGCCGCGAAGGCGATCGGTTCTGCCTGATCAACACGAAAATCCTCATGCTCGCCGAGGGACGCGTGATCTTCGACGGGACGGACGAGCTCTTCTGGAGCGCGCGTGATCCGCACATCCGACAGTTCCTCCCCTGACTCCGGCGGAGCTCATCCGATCGCCACAGTCGGCGAGGAGGCGCTTTCGATTCCCACGAGCTCCTCGAATTCTCGCTGCAGCGCCTCCGAGAGCCGATCGGTGAGCTGCTGGATATACGGGCGAAACTCCGCAGCGAGGGACTCAGCGCTGGCGCGGATCTGTGCGCAGATGTCATCCAAGAGGTCGCGCATTCGTGCTCGCTTCTCTTCCAGTCGCATCCCCTGGTCCTGGGCCAGACGCTTCACGCGCTCGCTCCACGCCGCGCGCTCTCGCTCGAGTCGCTTCCACCACGCCTCCAACTGCCGGAGGGCCGCCAGATACGGGGCGCTGTCCCGAATGATCTGCCGAGCTAACCTCCGTCCCTTGATCCGGATCACCGCGTTGAACAGACCACGCCCCTCTCGCCAATGCCGCCACGCCTCACGATAGGAATAGAAATCGAGCGAGGCGCGGATCGTCCCCATCTGCAGTTCATAGGGCGTCATCTTCGCCGGCCAGATGACGGCATGCTGCGCATCATAGAGATGCCATTGTCCGGGAGCGATGATCTTCCCCTCCCGCGCATAGCGGGCTGTGAGCGGCGGCCCCGGGACCGGCGTCAACGCGAAGAACTGCGCCGTATCCAGATTCATCGTCTTCGCGAAGCGCAACGTCTGTTCAATCGTCTCGACCGTATCGGCGTCCGACCCGAGCACGAACATCCCGTGCACGCGGATCCCCACACGATGGAAGGCCTCGATCGCCGCCCGATTCTTCTCCAGGGTCGAATGCTTGTGATAGAGCCGCAACGTCTCATCGTTGACCGATTCGAGCCCGATGAAGACACAGGCGCATCCGGTTCGCGCCATCAGGCGCAGCAGCTCCGGATCATTGGCCGCCTCCACCCGCACCTGGGCGAACCATCGCGGGATCCGAATCCCCTCGCGCAAGAGGCGCTCCAGGATGCGCTTCACCCGCGCCCGATTCGCATTGAAGATGTCATCGCCGAAGAAGATCGGACATCGCTTCACGCCGAGCGTGTGCTTGATCAGCGCGATCGTCGTATCATCATCCAGGAACCGGAACTGGCGCCCGAAATTGTCGATCACCGAGCAATATTCGCACTCGAACGGACATCCGCGCGAGGTGTTCACCACCAGATGCGTGACGCCGCGCCGCTCGCCCTCCGTATACTCGGGGAACGGAAGCGCCGAGAGTTGCTCCGAGGTCAGAAAGGGCCGATTCGGCGTCAGCCGGATCTCCCCCTCAGGCGTTCGATACGCAATGCCCAAGACATCCTCCAAAAAAGGGCGCTCGGGATCTTCTCGGAATCGGTCGAGCAGCTCCGGGAACGTGTGATCCCCCTCATGCCGGACGACGACGTCCGCGACCTGGAGCGCCTCTTCGGGCAAGGCCGTAGGATGCGGCCCCCCGAAGACGATCCGAATGCGCGGATTCGCCTCCTTCAACCGTCGCGCCAACTCCAACGATTGCGGCGCCGTCCGCGTGATGGCCGAGATGCCCACAACATCCGAGGAGAGCAGCCGCGCCCAATCCCCGCGATCCAAATGCCCTCGGGTCCGACGATTGTACTTGGGATTGATGGCCACCGTGTCCGCATATCCGGCCTTCTTCAGGATCGCCGTGAGCAGGGGGATGCCCCGGGCCGGATAGTCGAGGAGCGAATAAACATCCTTCGCCAATTTTCCATCCAGCCTCCCATCCACCGTCGCCGGAAGCTCGATGAGCGTGACGACAAGGTCCCTCCGTCTTCTCCCCATGCGTCCTCCTCCACATCGAGAATGCTTCAGCGTACCAGGAACGCCCACCTCTGACAAGCCCGTTCGAGCCCGTCCATTCATCCGGCGGTGGTCATGGCCTCGCCCACCCGAGTCGCCGGACTTCTCACCCTCCGGCCATGGGGTTGACAAACGCGGGGAGATCGCATATAAATATGCGGCTATTTTCGAAGAATGCAGAAATTTTGCATATTATGCGGAAGCGGACGCGCCAACAGAAGGTGCTCGAGCTGATCCGGACCAAACGATTCCGGACGCAAGCCGAGCTGGTCGAGGAGTTGCGTCGGCGGGGGATTCGCGCCACGCAATCCTCGGTCTCGCGCGATCTGGCGCGGCTGGGGGCGGTCAAGATCAACGGCTATTACACGCTGCCGCGTCTTGTGCATCCGATCGCCGGCGTTCTGGAGATCCTCGATCTCGATACGGCCGGAGATCACCTCATCGTGGTGAAGACCGAACCGGGACAGGCCTCCCCGGTCGCTCTGAAGATCGACCATGCGAACTTCCCGGAGGTCGTGGGCACAGTCGCCGGCGATGACACGGTCTTCATCGCCGTGAAGGACCGCGAGGCGCAGCGCAAAGCGATCGCGCGCATCAGTCAGCTCTTCACCCTGCGACCGTCTCGGAGCGCACCAGGCGCGACGCTCAGTCGGTGAGAACAGGGGAGGATGGAGCATATGACGACGATTCGAAAGGTCGTGCTCGCCTATTCGGGAGGGCTCGACACGTCGGTGATGCTCAAGTGGATCAAAGACCGCTACGGCTGCGAGGTGATCACCTTCACGGCCGACATCGGTCAGGGGGAGGAACTGGAAGGCCTTGAGGAGAAGGCCCTCGCCACGGGCGCGAGCCGATGTTATATCGAGGACCTGCGCGAGGAGTTCGTGCGCGACTTCGTCTTCACGGCCCTCAAGGCCAATGCCGTCTATGAGGGCTTCTATCTGCTGGGGACGAGCCTGGCGCGGCCGCTCATCGCGAAGCGGCAGATCGAGATCGCCCGGCAGGAAAAAGCGGACGCTGTCGCGCATGGGGCGACGGGAAAGGGGAACGATCAGGTGCGGTTCGAGCTGACCTATTATGCTCTCGACCCGGACATCCGGGTGATCGCCCCCTGGCGCGAGTGGGAGTTCCGATCGCGCACCGACCTGATCGAATATGCGGCGCGGCACGGCATCCCGGTGAGCGCGACTCGGGAGAAGCCGTATTCGATTGATCGCAATCTCCTGCACGTCAGCTACGAAGGGGGCATTCTGGAGGACCCTTGGCGCGAGCCGCCCGAGGACATGTTCCTGCTGACGGTCTCCCCCGAGCGAGCCCCCGATCGGCCGACGACGATCGAGATCGCCTTCGAGGAGGGCGTGCCCGTCGCCATCAACGGGGAACATTTGGATCCCGTGACGCTTCTGGAGACGCTGAACGCCATTGGCGGAGAGAACGGCATCGGGCGCGTGGACATGGTGGAGAACCGCTTCGTCGGCATGAAGTCGCGAGGGGTGTATGAGACGCCCGGAGGCACGATCCTGCACGTCGCTCATCGCGCGTTGGAATCCATCACGCTCGACCGGGAACTCGGCCGCCTCCGCGATGCGCTCCTGCCGAAGATCGCCGAGCTGATCTACTACGGGTTCTGGTACTCGCCGGAGTTTCAGGCGCTGAAGGCTTTCATTGATCACACGCAGAAGAACGTGACGGGGACGGTCCGCTTGCGGTTGTACAAGGGGAACGTCATCGTCCTCGGGCGCAAATCGCCGTGCTCGCTGTACCGGCCGGAGTACGCCACGTTCGAAGCCGATGAGGTCTACGATCAGCGAGATGCGGCGGGCTTCATCCGATTGAACGCCCTGCGACTTCGGCTGCACGGGATGCGCGAGGCGGCCGAGGCCATCCTTTCACAAGGAGGAGGACGGAACGCGTGAGCGAGAGAGAGCACACGATCCGGACAGCACGCGGGCATTCTCCCGAAGCCTCAGAGACGTCGGCGATTCGACTCATGCGGGTGGATAAGATCGGATCGGCGACGGTGAATCTGCGACTCCCACACGTGATCCCGGTGACGACGCGATGCGAGGCGCGCGTCGGCAACGTGGTCGTCGTGCGCGTCCTCACCGAGAACGCCGCCTATAATCATCTGGAGCTCCCCACCGGGCGACTGTGCAAGATCAATCGCCATGACGTGATCGTCGGCGTCCTCGGCCAGCGGCGCGCGCTCAAGGGCTTCGTCGGCGATGTTCCCCCGACCCTCGCTCCGGGAGACCGACTGCATATTCTGAACCTCGGGGGGGTGATCGGGCGCTGCGTGGATCATTACAACGAGCTCGGCGAGGCCATCGAAGTCGAGTTGCTCGGCATGGTCGCCGATGGAGAGGGGGCGCGCCCGTCCGCCATCTTGAACATCGCGAAGAACGCCCTCCCGCCTCGCGAGCATCTGGAGCGCTCATGCCCCCTGGTCCTCGTGGCGGGGACGTGCATGAATTCGGGGAAGACGTTCGCGGCCACGCAGCTCATCAAGCACTTCACGCACGCGGGATACCGCGTCGCTGCGGCTAAGCTCACCGGCATCGCCTGCCTTCGGGATACGCTGAACATGGAGGATCATGGAGCGGTACGAACGCTCTCGTTCCTCGACTGCGGATATCCCTCGACCGTCTCCGCCCCCAATCTCCCGGCGATCGCCAAGGCGCTCATCGCCGAGCTGAACACGGTCGAGCCGGATGTGATCGTCCTGGAGTTAGGCGATGGGATCATCGGCGGATATAACGTGCACGTGCTCTTCGATGACCCGGAGCTGATGCAGTTCACGGCGGCCACGGTCTTCTGCGCGAGCGATTTCGTCGGCGCGTGGGGAGGGATACGGCTCCTCGAAGCCCAAGGCGTGCCGATCACCGTCATCTCCGGCGCCGTCACCGATAGCGCCATGGGACGCGAGTTCATCGAGCGCGAATGGGGGATTCCGGCTGCCAACGCCCTGAGGAATGGCGAGAAGCTCTACCGGCTCGTGGAGGGGAGAGTCCTCGCGTTTCGGGGCGCAACATCTCGTGCCGAACGAGCGCGCGACCTCATGGAGGGACGATGACGATTCGGGTGGGTATCCTCGGCGGGTCCGGCTACGGAGGAGGCGAACTGCTCCGATTGCTCCTCTTCCACCCTCATGTGGAGATCGCCTGGGTGACGGCTCACGAACACGCGGGGCGATCGGTCGCCGACGTCCATCCCAATCTCCGTCGGCTGACGGAGCTGCCGCTGCTCCCCATGGCGACGCCCGAATCCATCGGGCGGCTCGCGGAGGAAGCCGACTGCGTATTCCTGGCCCTGCCGCATGGGCGGAGCATGGAGCTGGTCCCGTACATCCCCGATGGCGTGAAGGTGATTGATCTGGCCGGCGATTTTCGGCTGAAGGATCGCGAAGCCTTCGAGACCTACTACGGGAAGCCACACCGCGCGCCGGAGCACCTGAATCAATTCGTGTACGGATTGACGGAGTTGCACCGCGCGGAGATCGCCCGGGCGTCACGCGTGGCCAATCCGGGATGTTTCGCGACGGCCGTTCTTCTTGGGCTCGCGCCGCTGGTGGCCGCGCGGCGTCTGGTCGGCGCGGTGATCGCCGATGCGAAGACCGGATCCTCCGGCGCCGGGGCCAAGCCCCTGGAGACGACGCATCATCCGAGGCGGGCCAACAGCTTCTTCGCCTACAAGCCATTCGCCCATCAGCACCTGCCGGAGATCACCGAGACCCTGGCGCGCCTCTCGGACGAGAGTTGGTCCGAACGCCTCCTCTTGCAAGTGCACTCGGCGCCGGTTGTGCGCGGGATCTTCGCTTCGCTCTATCTCACGCTCGCCGAGCCGATGACGGCTGAGGAGATCGGGGATCTCTTTCGTCGGTTCTACGCGGAGGATTTCTTCATCCGCCTGCTAGGACCGAACGTCTCCCCGGACATCACCTGGGTGAAACACACGAACTTCTGCGACATCGGATGGGCTGTGCAAGGGACGAGAGCGGTCGTCTTCACAGCCATTGACAATCTGGTCAAAGGCGCAGCCGGCCAGGCCGTGCAGAATATGAACGTGATGTTCGGCTGGGAGGAGACGACGGGCTTGACATGGCCGGGAAGCCATCCCTGAGGAGGCAAGTTATGGCCATCTCGACGAAGCACGCGCCCACGCCGCGCACGACGCTCAAAGGGCGGAGCTTCCTCACCACTGAGGAATTCACGCGAGAAGAGTTATCCGAGGTGCTCGATCTGGCGATCCAGTACAAGACGCTCGGGCACGGACGCCCCCTGAAGGGCCGATCCGTCGCCCTCCTCTTCTTCGACCCCTCGCTCCGCACGCGCGTCTCGATGGAGATCGCCATCCGGCAATTGGGCGGGGAGGCCGTGGTGCTCGACGTCGGGAAGGAGACCTGGACGATCGAGTACCGCGAGGGCGTCATCATGGATGGCGACAGGAGCGAACACATCAAGGAGGCGGCGCGCGTCCTCTCGCGATATGTGGCGGCCATTGGCGTGCGCAGCTTTCCCGCTCTGCGCTCCTTCGAGGAGGAGCGGCACGATCCCGTCCTCCGCAGCTTCGCCCGCTACAGCACAGTGCCGATCATCAAT
>BEHK01000091.1 GCA_002898775.1 bacterium HR08
CCCCTCGCGCGAGACGTCCGGCCCATGCCCGGATTCTCGTCCGGCGATCTTATCAATCTCGTCCAGGAAGATGATGCCCGATTGCTCGACGCGCTCCAGAGCGATGCGCGCCACCTGCTCCATGTCAATGAGCTTCTGCTCCTCCTCCTGGATGAGATAATCCATCGCCTCATCCACGCGCATCTTTCGCTTCTTGGTGCGGCCGGGGCCGAAGAGGCCGGGGATCAACTCCTGAATGGCGATGTCCATCTCCTCGACGCCCTGGCTCGTGATGATCTCGAAGCGCCCGGGGAAGAAGCGTTCGCGGACCTCGATCTCGACGATGCGATTGTTGAGCTTCCCCTCGCGCAAGAGCTGGCGCAACTTCTCGCGCGTGCGCTGCAACTGTTCGAAATCGGCTCCTTCCTCGAGGAAGGACGGCTCGCCCTCCTCCTCTTCCAGGAAATCGCTGAGCGCCGGTCGCCGCCCCTTGCGCTTTCGTCCCGAGGGCAGGAGCAGGTCCAGCAGGCGCTCCTCCGCGTTCTGCTCCGCCTTATCGGCCACCTCCTGCATCTTCTCGGCGCGCACCATGTCCACGGCGACGTCCACGAGATCGCGGATCATGGACTCGACATCGCGCCCGACGTATCCGACCTCGGTGAATTTCGACGCCTCGACCTTCAAGAAGGGAGAATTCGAGAGGCGCGCCAGGCGACGCGCGATCTCCGTCTTGCCGACGCCCGTCGGCCCGATCATGAGGATGTTCTTCGGAATGATGTCCTGAGCGAGATCGGGCGGGAGCTTCTGTCGGCGGATGCGATTGCGCAAGGCGATGGCGACAGCCCGCTTGGCTGCCGTTTGGCCGACGACGTACTTATCCAGCTCTTCGACGATCTGACGCGGCGTCAGCTCGTCCAATTTCGGCAGTGTCTCGACCTCGCTCGAGAGATAGATGACCATAGCCGGATCACAACTCCTCGATGATGAAGTGCTCATTCGTATAGACGCAGATCTGGCTCGCGATGCGCAACGCTTCTTCGGCGATCTCGCGAGCCGAGAGCGTCGTATGCCGGAGCAGGGCGCGGGCGGCCGCCAGCGCATACGGTCCGCCCGATCCGATCGCGGCGACGTCATCGTCCGGCTCGATGACTTCGCCGCTGCCGGAGAGAATGAGCGAGCGTTCGCGATCGGCGACGATCAAGAGCGCCTCCAGATGGCGCAAGTATCGGTCCGTGCGCCAATCCCGCGCCAGTTCCACCGCCGCCCGACTCAGATTCCCCCGAAACTCCTCCAGTTTGCTCTCGAAGCGTTGAAAGAGCGCGAAGGCATCCGCCGTCGAGCCCGCGAATCCCGCCAGGATGCGGTCATTGTAGAGTCGGCGCACCTTGCGCGCGTTGTGCTTCAGGATCGTGTCCCGGAATGTGACCTGTCCATCGCTGGCCATGACGACGCGACCCTGGCGGCGAACGCACAGGACGGTTGTGCCCTTCATCTGCGCGTGACTCACCATTCGATTAGCACTATAAGAGTCGCGCCCGGAATTGTCAAGAAAGCGCGCGCCGCGCCGGCGGCGCTTTGACTTCGATGCGCGCGCCGACTTAGGATTACAGCGGTCGTTTCGGAACGGCGATGGAGACGGTTCAGCACGCGGCGGAGCGCGTGAAAGCGATCCTCGGCGCGGAGTGGATCCCCGCGATCTACCGCGATCAGATTCTCGCGGACCGAACGCGCCGCTACGCGCTGAAGTGTCCGCGCGGGGCCCGACGCGTGGAGATCGCGCCCACGCTTCTGGGCATCGAGGTGAAGGTGGATGGCCGACGACTGCTGGTTCCCGATCTGGCCGTCGCGCGCTATCTGGCCGTCTTCGCCCGCATCGGAGCGGAGGCCATCGCTATCCCTTACGACATCACGCGCCTGTCGCGCTTCGCGGATCGGTTGGAACAATCCTGGCAACGGCTTCTGCTGCTCGTGGAGCACGTGACCGAGGGGCGGAGTCCGCACTTTCGCGCTCGCGTGCGGGCCTGCCTGATGCGCTGGATGCGGGATGAACTGCGGATGCTCGGCGCGGGGGCGCCCTATCCCTCCTTCGAGATGCCGACGCGGCGGCGATGAGGCGGATCTGGATGCGGCGACCGCTCTCACGGATTCTCCTGCTTCACCTCGGGAGGCTGAGCGAGGTCGTCTTCGCCCTGCCCGCGTGCTCGGCCGTGCGGGAGCGTTTTCCTGATGCCCATATCACCGGGGTGGCGACGCCGTGGGGATGCGAGCTGCTCGCCCTGAGCGGCGTCGTATCGGACTGCCGGCCGATGAAGAGCGCGCATCCGGCGGACCTGCTCCTCCCCTGGAACGCCTTTGAGGTCCTGCAGGCACTGGGGGAGCTGCGGGAGCGACGGTATGAGCTGGCCATTGATTTTCACCCCTCGGGAGGGACGATCCTCATGGCCTTAGCCGTTGGCGTGCGCGCGCGCCTGGCGGCGGGGCGGCCAGAAGGGCTCGCCGAGTTCTTCTTCAACGTCTGGCGCGTGCCGGAGAATCCGCGTCGCCATCTCGTGGATCGGTATCTGGATGCCCTGCGCGCCCTCGACGTCCTGCCGACGGTTCGCCGCCCCACGGTGCGCACCGATCCCAAGGCGGATGAGCGTTTCGAGCGGTGGCTCCGAGCCCGGGGGATCGAGCCCGGAGAGCTTCTGATCGGATTCTCTCCAGAAGCCGATCCCGGCGCCACTCCGTGGCCATGGGATCGGTTCCGCGATCTGGCGCAGCGTCTGGTCGCTCACTTCCATGCCCGAATCCTCCACGTGGAGGGAGAGCGACCGACGCGCCGAGAATTCCCCAAAGGGACGCTCCGCGTGCGCGCGCGTGCGCTGCGTGAGCTGGCGTCGGCCTTGGCGCGCTGTGCGCTCGTCGTTTCGGGTGACGCCGGAACGGGTCATCTCGCCGCCGCGCTCGGTGTCCCCACGCTCATGCTCGGATGCGCGAGCACACGACGCCCGCTCGGGGATGAACATCGGTTCGTGGAACGCGCCGCTCTCGACCGATGTTCTGTGGAGCGCGCCTTCGAGATGGCGAGCGAAATGCTCGGGCGCAGTCGAACGGCGACGCTCTTTCGTTCCTGAGGCTCCTTTTTGACAATCCGGGCGACCCGTGATAGAGTAGCGGAGGATCGGCGAGAGGGACGGACGATGAGCATCAAACCGGAGCTGTTGGAGATTCTGGCCTGTCCCGCCTGCGTGCGCGAGATGAACGAGCGGGCGAAGGTTCGCCTGACGACCGATGGGCAGGGGCTGCAGTGCCCCATCTGTCATCGCGTCTACCCCATTCGGGAGGGGATCCCCGTGATGCTCATCGAGGAGGCGCGCGTGGAGGAGCGAGAGTTGTGGCACGAGTGAGGCCTCTTGACTGAGGACAGCGCGTACGGTTGCCGGAGAGCGAGAGCTCATGCGAGAGGAGGCGTCAAGGGGGGATCATGGGGCGTTCGGATTCGGATCCTGTGGCTCAGGCGGAGCTTCCCTGGGATCGCATTCGGCGCGTCCTGCTCATCCGGCTGCGCTCGATCGGAGATACGGTGCTCATGACGCCGTGCCTGACGGCGCTCAAGCGGTGGAAGCCGGAGCTGCAGATCAGCGTGCTCAGCGAAACCCTCTCGGCCCCGCTTCTGGAGGATCATCCGCATGTGGATGAGGTGATCGTCCTGGAGCGGGATGAACGAGGGCTCTGTGACGGGATGCGCCGATGGCAGTTGGCGAAGCGCCTGCGCGAACGCGCTTTCGATGCCGCCTTCAATTTGCACGGAGGACCGACGGCCACATTCCTCACGTATTTGAGTCGAGCCCCGGAGCGGGTCGGATACCGGGGCTATCGCTATGGGTGGTTGCACAACCGGCGAGCGCCGGACCCTCCGCGCATTTGGCAGAAGGCGGAGATTCATTCGGTCGAACAGCAACTTGGGCTCTTGAAATGGTGCGGCGTTCCCATCGCGACGCCTCCGCCGACTTCGCTGCGGGCGAACGAACACGCCCTTATGAGCGTGCACCGACGGTTGAGACAGATGGGGATTCGCGGGCCATTTGTCGTGATCCATCCGGCCGCCACGCACGAGACCAAGCGATGGTCCGCGTACAAATTCGCCCAAGTCGTCCGCTACCTGGCGGCGAAGCATGATCTGCCCTCGATCGTCCTCGCGGCGCGACATGAAGGGCATATCACCGATGCGGTGAAAGGCTTCGCGGGAATGGCCGCTCATCCGATCACCGATTTCACCCTGAAGGAGGTCATCGCGTTGCTCAGCCGCGCGGCGCTCTTTGTGGGCAACGACAGCGGGCCGGCGCATATGGCGGCTGCCGTGGGCTGTCCGGGAGTCGTGATCTTCGGCGCCTCGGATCCCACGGTCTGGCGGCCCTGGGGCACGGCGCCCTCGGCCGTCGTGCAAGTGACGCGGGATCACCTGGGGGTATCCCTTCCTCCATCCGAGCGCATTCGACATGTCCGCGTCGAGCACGTGATCGAGGCCATCGAGCGCGTGCTCGCCTCGATCAGCGGAGAAGCGGTGCTGCGATCGTCGCTCGCTGATCGGGAATGGTCGCCATAGGATGCGAGACGCCATGTCATACCAGTTGGAACGGCTGCTGCCCGAACAGGCCGAGCGCGTGTTGGAGCGATTCGCGGGTCGGCGGCTGCTGGTGCTCGGTGACCTCATGCTCGACGAATACCTGTGGGGGAAGGCCCGGCGCATCTCGCCCGAAGCGCCCGTGCCCGTGGTCGAGATCGAGCGCGAATCGTTCCGTCTGGGGGGAGCGGGCAACGTGGCCAGCAACCTCCGGGCGCTTGGGGCTCGAGCATGGCTGGTGGCCGTGACCGGGGCGGACGCGGCGGCCGAGCGCCTCCGCGCCTTGCTCGCCGAGTGGCGGATTGAAGCCGATGGCCTTCTGACCGATACCACGCGTCCGACCACGGTCAAAACGCGCATTCTGGCGCAGCATCAACAGGTCGTGCGCGCCGATCGGGAGAGTCGAGCCCCGCTCTCGGAAGACCTCACGCATCGCCTCCTGGCCCTGGTGCGCGAGCGATTGGATGCCGTCGAAGGCGTCGTCATCTCCGATTACGAGAAAGGGACGATCACGCCGCCGCTGCTGGAGGCGCTGCTGCCGGAGCTTCGGCGTCGGCGCCTTCCCGTCTTCCTCGATCCGAAGATGCGCAACTTCCCCTACTATCGGCCGGTGACGTGGATCAAGCCGAATCAACGCGAGGCCGAGGCCGTGATCCATCGAGAGATCACGGATGAGGCGACGCTTCTGGAAGCCGGACGCCAGGTGCAACGCGCGGCCGATAGCGACTATGTGCTGCTCACGCGCGGCGAGCACGGGATGACCCTCTTCGCCCGCGACGGCTGGGTGCGGCATATCCCGACCGTGGCGCGCGAAGTCTACGATGTGACGGGCGCTGGGGATACGGTCATGGCCGCGCTCAGTCTCTCGGTCCTGGCCGGCGCCGATCCGTTGCAGGCCGCGCAACTGGCCAATTATGCCGCCAGCATCGTCATCGCGAAGCTCGGGACGGCCGTCGTCACGCGCCAGGAGATTCAGAGCGCCCTTCGGGCCGATTGGCTCCTGCGCCGGAGCGACGCGCGGTGATCACCGCTCGCCGAGCAGGAGCTTGGCGATCGTCTGAAGCTGCATGTTCGACGTCCCCTCGTAGATCTTCCCGATCTTCGAATCGCGGAAGTATTTCTCGGCCGGATAATCCTTGGTGAATCCGTAGCCGCCGTAGATCTCGACGACGTGAGAGGTGACCCTCTCGGCGACCACTGAGGCGTAGTACTTGGCCATCGCCGCCTCCTTCACGAAGGGACGCCCGGCATCCTTCAAACGGGCGGCGTTATAGACGAGCAACCGCGCGGCCTCCAGCTCCGTCGCCAGCTCCGCGATCAGAAATTGAATGGCCTGAAATTCGGCGATGGGCCGACCGAATTGCTTCCGCTCCTTGGCGTATTGAATCCCGCACTGGAGAGCCCCCTGCGTCAGACCGATCATCTGCGCGCCGATGCCGATCCGTCCCTCATTGAGGGTCTCGATGGCGACCTTGTACCCTTTGCCCACTTCGCCGAGGATGTTCTCCTTGGGGACGGGGACGTCGTCCAGAATGAGTTCGCAAGTCGAGGAGGCGCGAATGCCGAGCTTGTCCTCCTTCTTCCCGACGGCGAACCCGGGGAAATCCCGTTCGACCAGGAACGCCGTGATGCCTCGATAGCCGAGTTCGGGATTGACCGTGGCGAAGACGATGAAGAGGCCGGCCTCCAGAGCATTCGTCGTCCAGAGCTTGCGCCCGGTCAGCACATAGTGATCCCCCCGTTCGATGGCCCGGCATTGTAAGGCGAAGGCATCGCTGCCGGCTCCGGCTTCCGAGAGGGCGTACGCGCCGACAGTGTCCGAGGCCAATCGCGGCAGGTATTTCGCTTTCAACTCCGGCGATCCCCAACGCGCGATCGCATTGTTGACGAGCGTATTCTGCACATCCACGACCACGCCCGCCGAGGCATCCACGCGCGAGAGCTCTTCGACGGCGAGCACGGCCATGAAGAAGCTGCTCCCTGCCCCGCCGTACTCCTCCGGGATAGTGATGCCCATGAGGCCGAGTCGGAAGAAATCCTGCAAGAGCCCGGGATCGAATCTCCCCTCCTCATCCATCTTCTTGACCAGGGGGCGAACCCGTTCCTCGGCGAACTGCCGAACGTTGTGTCGGAACAGCTCCTCCTCCTCGGAGAGTTGCGTCAGGGGAGGAACCGGGAGATGTCCTGTCGCCGCACCCTCGTGACTCATCCTCTCCTCCTCGATGATGACGTCGTGTGAGAGGGCATAGTATTCCACAGGCTCGACGCGCGAGGCAATGCACGCCGGCGGAGGTCTGAGCGCCGCTGAGGGTCGTTCTCCCGGCGCGTTGCGGCCCCGTCGGGGCTATGCTAGCATCTAAGCCTCTCAAGCGGCAGGCGGGTGGTATGCGACGCATTCGCAAGACGGTGACGGCCAGTGGGCTCACGGTCGTGAGCGAACGCATGGATCACCTCCGCTCGGTGAGCCTCGGCATTTGGGTGCGCGCCGGATCCCGGCATGAGCCGATCGAGCAGTCGGGAATCGCGCATTTCATCGAGCATCTCGTCTTCAAGGGGACTGAGCGGCGGAGCACGCGTCAGATCGCGGAGGAATCCGATTGGCTGGGCGGCACGCTCGACGCCTTCACGAGCCATGAATGCGCGGCCTACTCGGCCAAAATCCTCGATGAGCACCTGGCGCGCGCCTTCGATCTCCTGGCCGATCTGGTGACGGCGCCGCGCTTCGAAGCCCCGGAGATCGAGAAGGAGCGGCAGGTGATCCTGGAGGAGATGCGCTTGGTCGAGGATACGCCCGATGATCTCGCCACCGAGATCTTCCTGCGGAATTTCTGGCCACAGCATCGGTTGGGACAGCCGATCTTGGGGACTGAGGAGACGCTCTGGCGGCTGACGCGCGAGGCGATCGTTCGGTATTGGCGGCAACTCTACACCCCACCGAACCTCGTCGTCTCCGCCGCCGGCCAGGTCGAACATGACCACCTGGTCGAGCTGGCGGCCCGCTATTTCGATCACATCCCCGATAGCGGGATGCGCCCTCAGGATACGCCCCCGCAGCCCTCCCCGCAGATCGTCCTGCAGGAGAAAGAGCAGCTCTCGGAGACGCAGATTCTACTGGGCGCGCAATGTCCGGGCTTGCGCTCGCGAGATCGGCAGGCCGTTCTGCTGCTCAGCTCCATCCTCGGCGGGGGGACCAGCTCTCGCCTCTTCCAAACGATTCGCGAGGATCATGGCCTGGCCTATGCGACGAGCGCCGGGACCATGCTCTTCTCCGATACGGGGCTTCTCCTCATTCACGCGGCGACCTCTCCGAAGAATGTACGGCGCGTCCTCGACCTTATCGTCGCCGAACTCGGTCGCCTGAAGCGTGAACCGGTTCCGGCCGAGGAGCTCGAGCGGGCGAAGGAGCAGGCGAAGGCGGCGACCATGCTCAGCTTGGAATCCTCCAGCGCGCGCATGGCCCACATCGCGCAGCAGGAGATCTACTTCGGCCATCAGACGACCTACGACCAGATCCTCAAAAGCATCGAAGCCGTCTCCGTGGACGACGTCCAGCGGTTGGCGCGAGAGATCTTTCAAACCGAGGCGCTCGCCCTCGTCCTGTTGGGACGCTTGGACAGCGTGCGCGTGGATTACTCGCACTTGGCGTGCTGAGCGCGCCGGCTTCGGTCGGAGGGGAGAGATGCGGATCAACATCTTGGGCAGTTCCAGCTCGGGCAATGCGACGCTGTTGGTCTTCGGGACGACGCGCGTGCTGCTGGATGCGGGATTCTCGGTCCGCGAGCTGGCTCGACGGCTTCGAGAGATCGGCGAGGACCTCGCTCGCCTCTCGGCCGTTGTGCTCACGCACGAGCATACGGATCACATTCGGAGCGTCCCGCGCCTGGCGCGCGCGCTGGGTATTCCGGTCTTCATCTCGCGAGCCAGTTGCGAGGCCTGGAATCGGATGAACCCCACCGATCCGATCCACGCGGCTGAATACATCGTCGCCGAGCGTCCATTCCAGATCGGGCCGATGACATTCCGCCCCTTCGCCGTGCCCCATGACGCGGCCGATACGCTCGCCTTCACCATCGAAGCCGGAGGCGCGAAGGTGGGATATGTGACCGATCTCGGCTATATCCCGCAGTTGGTCGGCGAGCGCGTGAGGGGATCGGATGTCCTCATCCTGGAAGCCAATCATGATGTGGAGATGTTGCGCAACGGCCCCTACCCGTGGAGCGTCAAGCAGCGCATCCTCAGCCGGCACGGCCATCTCTCCAATGACGAGATGGCGCGCTTCTTGCGCGAGGATTTCGATGGACGCGCCGAGCACATCGTGCTCGTGCATCTGAGTCGGACGAATAATCATCCGGAGCTGGCGCGTCTGGCGGCCTTGGAAGCGCTCGGGGCGCGCGGCTCCGCCTTCGCGCGCGACGCCGAACGACGCGTGCGCGTCGCCGCGCACGATCGCCCGGGTCCGTGGATCGAGCTATGATCCCGCGCTACACACTGCCCGAGATGGGCGCCATCTGGAGCGAGGAGAACAAGGTTCGCAAATGGCTCGAGGTCGAGCTGGCCGTCTGCGAAGTCCTGGCCGAGCGCGGGCGCATCCCCCGATCGGCGCTGGAGCAGATCCGCGCGCGCGCGCGGGTGGACATCGCGCGCATTCAGGAGATCGAGCGCACGACGCGGCATGACGTGATCGCCTTCCTCTCGGCGATGGCCGAAGCCATCGGTCCCGAGGCCCGCTACATCCACTTCGGCCTCACCTCCTCGGATGTCGTGGATACGGCGACGGCGCTGCTGCTGCGCGAGTCAGCCGATCTGATTCTGGCGCGCTTGGAGCGCTTGGCCGAGGTCCTGCGCCGTCGCGCCTTCGAATTCAAGGATACGCCCATGATCGGACGCACGCATGGCGTCCATGCCGAGCCGATCACCTTCGGCCTGAAGCTCGCCCTGTGGTACGCGGAGGCGGAGCGGAATCGGGAGCGCGTGCGGCGCGCTCGCGAGCAGATCAGCGTGGGGAAGATCTCGGGCGCCGTCGGCACGTTCGCCCATCTCGATCCCGAGGTGGAGGAGGCCGTCTGCCGCCGCTTGGGATTGCGACCTGAGCCGATCTCCTCGCAGATCATCCCGCGCGATCGCCACGCCGAATTCCTCGCGGCGCTGGCGCTGGTCGCCTCGAGCGTGGAGAAGATCGCCCTGGAGATCAGGCACCTGCAGCGCACCGAGGTGCGCGAGGCCGAGGAGTTCTTCGCCGCCGGGCAGAAGGGATCCTCGGCCATGCCGCATAAGCGAAACCCCATCACGGCGGAGCAGATCTGCGGCCTGGCCCGCGTCGTGCGCGCGAATCTTCAGGCCGCGCTGGAGAACATCGCGCTCTGGCACGAACGCGACATCTCGCATTCCTCGGTCGAACGCCTGATCCTCCCCCAGAGCTGCATCCTCACCGATTATCTGCTGCATCGGACGGCGGAGCTGCTGGAGCGGCTAGTC
>BEHK01000092.1 GCA_002898775.1 bacterium HR08
CCACATCGGGAAGAACACGCGGAGCACGATCATCTCCAAGGGCATTTCGGCCGGTCATGGGCAGAACACCTATCGCGGGATGGTCAAGATCATGAAGGGAGCGATCGGCGCGCGGAACTACTCGCAGTGCGATTCGCTGCTGCTGGGCGACAAGTGCGGCGCGCATACGTTCCCTTACATCGAGGTGCATGAGCCGACGGCGCAACTGGAGCACGAGGCGACGACCTCCAAGATCAGCGAGGAGCAGCTCTTCTACTGCCGCCAGCGCGGCCTCTCCGCCGAGGATGCCGTCTCGATGATCGTCAACGGCTTCTGCAAAGAGGTGCTCCGCGAGCTGCCGATGGAATTCGCCGTCGAAGCGCAAAAACTCCTGGGCATCAGCTTGGAGGGGAGCGTGGGATGAACGGGGCAGCGCTTTTGGAGATTCGGAACCTGCGCGTCCGCGTCGAGGGGCAGGAGATTCTCAAAGGGATCACGCTGACGGTGCGTGCCGGAGAGGTCCATTCGATCATGGGGCCCAATGGCTCCGGCAAGAGCACACTGGCGCAAGTGCTGGCCGGGCGCGAAGTCTACGAGATCGTCGAAGGGGAAGTCCTCTACGATGGGGAGGACGTGCTGCGGATGTCCCCCGAGGAGCGCGCGCGCCGGGGCATCTTCCTGGCCTTCCAGTATCCGGTCGAGATCCCGGGCGTGAGCAACCTCTACTTCCTCAAAGCTGCCGTGAACGCGGTCCGCAAGTCTCGGGGCTTGCCCGAACTGGATGCCATGGAATTCCTCGCTCTGGCCCGCGAGCGGGCGAAGCTCGTCGAACTGGACGAGAGCCTTCTTCAGCGCGCGGTGAATGACGGCTTCTCCGGGGGTGAGAAGAAACGGAACGAGATCTTCCAGATGGCCTTGCTCGAACCGCGACTGGCGATCTTGGACGAGACGGATTCGGGCTTGGACATTGACGCCCTTCGGATCGTCGCCCAAGGGATCAATGCCTTGCGCCATCCGGATCGGGCCATTATCCTCATCACGCACTATCAGCGTCTGCTCAATTATGTCACCCCCGACGTCGTGCACGTTCTCTACGATGGTCGCATCGTGAAGTCGGGGGGGAAAGAGTTGGCCCTGGAGCTGGAGGAGAAGGGATACGGCTGGATCGCCGAGGGGGTGATCGGCTCCGTGCGGACGTGAGGAGGGCGATGTCGAGCGGGCGTGATGAGACGATGCGCTATCGGGCGCACTTCGCGGTGTGGAACGAGATCGTTCGCGCGCGCGAGCCCGCGTGGATGCAGGCACAGCGAGAGGCCGCTTTCGCGCGTTTCGAAGCCCTGGGCTTCCCGACGACGCGCCAGGAGGAATGGCGGTTCACCAATATCGCGCCCCTGCTTCGCGCCTCGTTCCACCTGGCGACGACTCCAGCGCCCCTGCCCGAGGACGATTGGCTCACCCCGTATCGCGCGTGGGGCGCCCACCATCTTGTCTTCGCGAACGGCCACTTCGTGGGAGAAGTCCCGGCGAATGGCCATCCTCCCCGATTCTTCGCGCGCGGGATACGCGCGCTGCTGCAGGAGGCGCCGCATCTTGTGGAGCCGTATCTGAGGCGACCCGTCGAAGAGCTCCCGCACGCCTTCATCGCCCTGAACGCGGCCTTCCTCACCGATGGTGCGTTCGTGCGCATCCCGCGCGGTGCGGTCGTGCGCGAACCCATTCATGTGCTCTTCCTCGCCCTCGGCCAGCAGGAGCCCCTGATCGTCCATCCGCGCAATGTGATCGTGGCTGAGGAGAACAGCCAGGCGACGATCATCGAGAGCTATGTGAGCCTCGACGACAGTCACCACTTCACCAACGCCGTCACGGAGCTCATCGTCGAGGAGAATGCCGTCGTGCAGCACTACAAGGTGCAGCGCGAGGGCCGCGCGGCCTTTCACATGGCGGCCGTGCGCATCGCGCAAGCGCGGATGGCGAACGTCTTCGACTTCTCCCTCGCGCTCGGCGCGGCGCTGGCGCGAACTGAGATCACGGCGATTCTGGAGGGCGAAGGGGCCGACTGCACGTTGAACGGATTCTATTGGGCGCGCGACCAACAACTGGTGGATCACCATACGGTGATCGAGCACGTGGCGCCGCATGGCACGAGCCGCGAGTTCTACAAAGGCATCCTCGACGATGCCGCGCGAGGCGTCTTCGATGGGACGATCATCGTGCGTCCGGGGGCGCAGAAGACCGACGCGCGGCAGGTGAACAAGAACCTCCTGCTCTCGACCGAGGCCCTTGTGAACACGAATCCGCGCTTGCAGATTCTGGCCGATGACGTGAAGTGCAGCCACGGAGCGACCATCGGGCATCTCGATGAGGAAGCGCTCTTTTACTGCCGCTCGCGCGGCCTGGATGCCGAGATGGCGCGCGAGCTGCTCACCTATGCGTTCGCCTCGGACATCCTTCAGGAGATCGCGTTCGAGCCGCTACGGCGGCGCGTCCGAGAGTGGGTCTTGATGGAATGGCCCGACGGAGAACGGCTCACGGAGATGCTATGAGTCCGGCTGTGGACCCCCTGTGTTCGCCGATCCCACGGCGTCCCTTCGATGTGGGACGCGTTCGGGAGGATTTCCCCGCCTTGCACCAACGGGTGCAGGGGAAGCCGCTCATCTATCTGGACAACGCGGCCACGACGCAAAAACCGCGCCCCGTCCTGGAGGCGATCCGCCGCTTCTACGAGCAGGATTGCTCGAACGTGCATCGGGGCGTCCACACGTTGAGCCAGCGGGCGACGGAAGCCTACGAGCGCGCGCGAGAGACCGTCCGACGATTTCTCAACGCTCGATCCGAGGAGGAGATCATCTTCGTCCGAGGGACGACCGAAGCGATCAACCTCGTGGCCCACAGCTTCGGTCGGCGGTACGTGCGGGCCGGCGATGAGATCCTCATCTCGGCCATGGAGCATCATTCGAACATCGTGCCCTGGCAGATCCTCTGCGAGGAGACGGGCGCGCGGCTGCGCGTCGCGCCGATCAACGATGATGGGGAGTTGCTTCTGGACGAGTTCGAACGGCTCCTGACGGCGCGCACGCGGCTGGTGGCCATCACGCATCTCTCGAATGCGCTGGGGACGATCCCCCCCGTGCGGGAGATCATTCGGCTCGCGCACGCGCGGGGCGTCCCCGTGCTGCTGGACGGCGCGCAAGCGGTCGCCCATGTGAAGGTGGACGTGCAAGAGTTAGACTGCGATTTCTACGCCTTCTCCGGACACAAGCTCTACGGGCCGACGGGGATCGGTGTCCTCTACGGCAAGGCAGAGTGGCTCGAGGCGATGCCCCCGTATCAGGGCGGGGGGGATATGATCAGCTCGGTGACGTTCGAGAAGACGACCTACAATCGGCTGCCATACAAATTCGAGGCGGGGACGCCGCATATCGCGGGCGCCATCGGCCTGGGCGCGGCGATCGAGTACGTGGCGACGCTCGGCCTGGATGCGATCGCCGCCCACGAGCGCGATCTGCTCATCTATGCGACCGAAGCCGTCTCGGGGATCCCCGGCCTGCGCCTGATCGGGACGGCGCGCGAGAAGGCGAGCATCCTCTCGTTCACGCTCGAGGGGATCCATCCCCATGACATCGGCACGATCCTCGATCATGAGGGGATCGCCATTCGAGCAGGTCATCATTGCGCGCAGCCGGTCATGGAGCGCTTCGGCGTCCCGGCCACGGCGCGCGTCTCCTTCGCCCTCTACAACACGAGGGAGGAAGTGGATGCCCTCGTGATGGCCTTACAGAAGGTGCGGGAGGTGTTCGGCCTATGAACGATCTGCGCGATCTCTACCAAGAGGTGCTGCTCGACCACAGCAAGCGGCCGCGAAACTTCGGCGTGTTGGCGGATGCGGATCATCAAGCCGTCGGTCATAATCCGCTCTGTGGGGACAAGGTCGTCGTGTATCTTCGAATGGACGGCGATCGGATCGCGGACATTCGCTTTCAGGGGCAGGGCTGCGCCGTCTCGCAAGCCTCGGCCTCGATGATGACCGAGAGCGTCAAAGGGAAGACGCGCGCGGAGGCCGAAGCGCTCTTCAAGCGGTTCCATGAATTGCTCACAGGCACAGCAGGGCCGGAGACGGTATCCGAGCTGGGGAAGCTGGCCATCTTCGCGGGCGTGCGAAAATATCCCGTGCGCGTCAAATGCGCGACGCTCGCCTGGCATACACTGCACGCCGCTTTGGCACGAAAGGCGGAGACGGTCTCGACCGAATGACGCCAACCGCTGGGAGGAATGCCTATGGACGACCTCACCAGAATCTCAGAACCGGAGGCGGAGACGCCCGTTGAGCCTCAGGCGTCGGCGCCTGCTGCTTCGACGGACCTTCGGGAGCGCGTGATCGAGGTGCTCCGGACGTGCTACGATCCGGAGATCCCGGTCAATATCTACGACCTCGGCCTCATCTACGATATCGAGATCACGGCGGAAGGCGCTGTGACCGTGCGCATGACGCTGACGGCTCCGGGCTGTCCGGTCGCCTTCTCGCTCCCGGCCGAGGTGGAGGCGAAGCTGCGGGGTGTGGAGGGCGTGACCGACGCGCGGGTGGAGTTGGTATGGGACCCCCCATGGACGCCGGATCGAATGAGCGAAACGGCGCGATTGCAGCTAGGGTGGTGGTGATCGCCTTCGCTCGGAAACGCGCCGCCAGGAGGAGCTCCGCATGCTCATGCGCGAATTGGACCGAACCGGCGTTCAAATCCCCGTCATCGGTCAGGGGACGTGGCGCATGGGGGAACGCCCCTCGCGCGAGCGCGAGGAGATCGAAGCGCTCCGTCTGGGGGTGGACCTCGGCCTCACGCATATTGACACGGCTGAGATCTACGGGAACGGACGCACCGAGGAGCTGGTCGGGAGAGCGATCGCCGGACGTCGCCACGACGTCTTCCTCGTGAGCAAGGTCTCTCCCGAACACGCCTCCTACGCGGGGACGATTCGCGCGTGCGAACAGAGCCTGCGCCGATTGCGGACCGATTATCTCGACCTCTACCTCGTCCACTGGTGGAGCGATCGTCATCCGATCGAAGAGACGATGCGCGCCATGGAGGATTTAGTCGCGGCCGGCAAGATCCGCTTCATCGGCGTGAGCAACTTCACCGTCGAGCAGCTTGAACGGGCGCAGCGCGCCCTCACGCGTGAACGCATCGTCTGCAATCAGGTCTGCTACCATCTGAAGGCGCGCCAGATCGAATATCGTCTGCTCCCCTACTGCGAGGAGCGGGGCATAGCTATCGTCGGCTACTCGCCCTTCGGCAGCGGGGATTTCCCTTCCCCCCGGAGTCGCGGCGGACGCGTGCTCGCCGAGATCGGGAGGAAATATGGGAAGACGCCCCATCAGGTGGCCTTGAACTTCCTCACGCGACGGCCCAACCTGTTCGCGATCCCGAAGGCCAGCCGTCCCGAGCACGTTCGAGAGAATGCCGAAGCCGTCGGATGGACGCTCGCTCCCGAAGATCTCGCCGCCTTGGATGACGCCTTCCCTCCACCGACTCGGGAACGTCCCCTGCCGATCATCTGAAGGCCAACGCTCATCGCCGTCGCGGCCGCGCTGGCCGCTCCATCACGGCGAGGATATTCTTGGCGTCCTCCAGATGCTTCGGATCCTTCCCGATCTGGACGTACTTGGTCAGCAGCATGCGGGCTCGTCCCTTGTCGGCGTTATAGAAGTTGTAAACGCCCAGCTCGTAGTAGCTCTCCGCATGGTTCGGATTCAGCTCGATCACGCGCTCGAAGACCCGCGCGGCCATATCGAGCTTATTCTCCTGGACGAGCCGCTGTCCCAACTCGAAGAGGCGTTCGTCCACCGGCTCGCCCAACTGCCGATACGCCTCCGCATACGTGCGGAGGGCCTCATCCAAACGCCCCTCGTTCAAGTAGAGCAAGGCGAGCGCTTGATGATACTCGGGCTTGCGCGGATTCAACTCGATGGCCTTCTGATAGGCGGCGATGGCCTTGTCCGTCTGCTGCAGGCCCACGTAGCATCGGCCCATGGCGAACCAGATCGAGGGCTCCTCGCGCGAGATCATGCCGCGCGCCGTCTCGTACTTCTGTAACGCCTCCTGATACTTCCCCTCGCGCAGGAGCTGATCGCCTTCGGCCAGGATCTGATTCGCCTTCTGGATGGTGGCGTACTCCTTGTGTTCGAGGATTTGGCTCTTCAGCCGCTGATACTCCGCCTCCTGCGGTCGCTGCCGGATCGCCTCGTCAATGATCTCGATGGCCTTGTCGTACTGGCCATCGTTGGCGTACGCGAGGGCGAGATTATAGCGGACGTCCGTATTCTCCGGTTGCAGCGCGAGCAGCTCGGAGAATTTGGCGATGGCCGTCTTGAAATCGCGATTCTGCATCGCGCGTTGTCCCGCCTCGTGCAACTCATCGCGCTTGCGGAATTCCGGCAGTCGTTCCATCACTTCGCGATAGCGCGATTCGTTGGGATTCATCTCGACGGCCAGGCGAATCTGCTTCTCCCCCTCCTCCCACTTCCGCTGCTGGGCCAGCGCCACGCCGTAGAAGAACCGCGCCTCGGCGTTCCCGGGAGCGATCTGGAGCAAGCGCTCGAGCTTCTCGGCCGCCTCGGAGAACCGCTGCTGCTGCAGCGCTTGGAAGCCCTCCTGGAGCAGTTGATTCGCCTGCTGAATGAGCGCCGGGTCTTCGAAGTAGAGCTTCTTGGTCACCTCTCCCGTCTGGAAGTGCAGCGTCACAGCGGTCTCCTTCTCGGCGACCACCGCGAGCGGCTCGCGCGCGACCGGATCATACCCTTTGCGCCGCCCGATCACGCGATAGACGCCCGGATCGAGCTTCCTGAAGACGACCTTCCCCTCTTTATCACTCTTGGCCTCGAAGACCTTCTGCGCCTGCAGGCTCATGAGCGTGAGGTTCACGTCCTTGAGGGGCTGCCCCGCCGCATCCACGCACGTGATGACGAGCGTCGCGGTCGCTTGCGCGCGCGCGGCCGACGCTGCGAGCACCACGCCGAGGCTCACCGCGAGCCCCAGGATCACGCCTCTCTTCCCCATAATGCCTCTCCTTTCCGGGATATTGTCGAAGTAAAGGGTACCCGAGTCCGGTGACCGCAGGCAAGATCAATCCCTCCCCAGCAAAGCCCTCCACGAGCGATCACTCACGGTCTGGAGGGTGAGATGCCCAGCGCGCGCATGCGGCGATAAAGATGGCTGCGATCCACGCCCATCGCTTCCGCAGCGCGCGTGACGTTGCCGTGATGCTCGGCGAGCTTCTGCAGAATGTATTGCCGCTCGAACGCCTCGACGGCCTCCTGAAAGGTCTTATACTCGGCCCGCTCGGCGAAGGTCGTCGGATCGCCCAACAGCGGCGGCAGATCGTCGGCATCCACCACGGGGCGCGCCCACATGATGACGATGCGCTCGATGATGTTGCGCAGCTCGCGGACATTCCCCGGCCAATGATACTCTTGCAGCCGCGCGATCGCCGCCGGGGTGAACTCCTTCGGCGTGCGCATATAGGCGCGAGCGAACTTTCGATTGAAGTGGTCCACGAGCAACGGAATATCCTCCACGCGCTCGCGCAGCGGCGGGACGACGAAGGGGATCACATTGAGCCGATAGAAGAGATCCTCGCGAAATTCGCCGCGCTCGATCAACCGGGGGAGGTGCTTATTCGTCGCGGCGATGACGCGCACGTCCACGTCAATCCAGACGTTACTGCCGAGCGGTTGAATCCGTCCCTCCTCGAGCGCGCGCAAGATCTTCGCCTGCGTCCGAAGGTTCATATCGCCGATCTCATCCAGGAAGAGCGTGGCGCCATCGGCCAACTCGAATTTCCCCTGCCGCGCCGTCAGCGCTCCGGTGAATGCGCCCCGGACATGCCCGAACAGCTCCGATTCCACCAATTCCTCCGGGATAGCCGAGCAGTTGACTTCGACAAACGGCTTCGCCGCGCGCCGTGAGGCCGCATGCAGCGCGCGCGCGACCAGCTCCTTCCCGGTCCCCGACTCCCCGTAAATGAGGACGCGCCCATCGGTGGGCGCCACCAGCGCGATCTGCTGCCGGAGCGCGCGCATGGGCACGCTCTCGCCGATCATCTCATAATCGCGCACCAGGCGCGCCTGCAGCTCCTGCGCCTCGCGCTCCAGGCGCTTCTGCTCGATGGCGTTTTTCACCGTCAGGAGCGTGCGCTCCAGGGAGAGCGGCTTTTCCAGGAAATCGAAAGCGCCGAGCTTGGTCGCCTGCACAGCCGTTTGAATCGTCCCGTGCCCGGAGATGATCACCACGGCCACGTCCGGCGCCAGCTCCTTCACGCGTCGGAGCGTCTCCAATCCATCCATATCGGGAAGCCAAATATCCAGGAGCACGCAGCTATAAGGGCGACGCTCGAATGCCGCCAAGCACGCCTCGCCGCTCTCGACGGCTTCGACGACGAAGCCCTCGTCCTCCAAGATGGACGTGAGCGATTGACGGATATTCTCCTCGTCATCCACGATCAGGATCGAGTGCGCCATAGCGCCGTTCCTCCGCTCCTTCGGCCTCAGTGACGGGCAACTCAATGACGAAGCGCGCGCCGCGCGGCTCGTTATCCTCCACCCAAATCGTCCCCCCGTGCGCGACGACGATCTGCCGCACGATGGCCAACCCCAATCCCGTCCCCTTCGCCTTATTCGAGAAGTACGGGGCGAAGAGCCGCGGCCGCGCGCTCGGCGGAATCCCCGGCCCTGTATCGGTGACGCTCACGCGGACGCATCGGCGCTCAGGCACATAGCGCGTGCTCACCGTAATGCGCTTCTCCCCCTCCACGCCCTCGAGCGCCTCCCACGCGTTCTCGATGAGATTGACGAGCGCTCGTTTGATCTGCTCGGCGTCAAAACGAAGACGCGGCACATCCGAGGCCAGTTCGGCCTCCAGACGGACCTCTTCCGAGCGGCCGTCATACAGGTGCAGTGCTGCTCGGACCGCCTCGTTGATCGCCCCTTCGCTCAGTCGCGTCTCCGGCAGGCGCGCGAACTGAGCGAACTCATTCACCAATCGCTGCAGCGTCTGGACTTCGCTCTGAATGATCGCCGTCCCTTCGGCCACGATCCGCCGATACCGCTCTTCGGTGAGCGCCCTGGCATCGCCGAGCAGATGCTTGGCGATGCGTTCGGCCGAGAGCCGGATCGGCGTGAGCGGATTTTTGATCTCGTGCGCCATGCGACGAGCCACCTCACTCCAGACCGCTTGACGCTGAGCATCCACCAGCTCGGTGACATCTTCGAGCACGAGCACGGCGCCCCGCCCTTCTCCCCCCGAGTCGCGTAACGAGGAGGCGGTGAGGATCACCTGTCGCATCCCCGTCGGCGTCGGCCATTGAATCTCCCCCATCGCCCAGCCCTCTCTCGACGCGCGCTCGATCACCTCTTCGATCGTCGCCGCCTGCGCTTCCCCGAGAATGGCGCGGAACAAACCGGTCACTGTCCCCGAAGGCAGCGGTTCGCTGATCCCCAAGATCTCACGCGCCGCTCGATTCACTGTCGTGATGCGCCCCGATTCCTCGAACGAGAGGACGCCCGTGCTCAGGCTCTCCAACACCGTCTCAATATATCGCCGCCGCTCCTCCAGGGCCAGGTTCATGGCGCGCAGCTCGCGCGCGGATTCCTCCAGACGACGCCGATTCTCTCCCAGCTCCGCGATCATCCGATTGAACGATTCCACGAGCATCGCCAACTCGTCCTCGGCCACGCAGAGGACCGGCTGCGAGAAATCGCCTCGCGCCACCTGCTGCGTCGCCTCAGCCAGCGCCCGGATCGGCTCAGTGATCCCCTTGGCCAGATACATGCCCATCCACGTCGCCGCGAACAGGAGCAGAAACGTGATCACGCCGAGCACCTGCAGGGTGACCCGCCGCGTCTGCCCTTGCC
>BEHK01000093.1 GCA_002898775.1 bacterium HR08
CTCGTGGGAGGTGAAGGACGGCGTCGTCGAGCTGGTGCTGCCTCGCGAACCGTGCAATGAGATCGGTTCGGTGATGTTGGAGGAACTGGAGCGGTTCGCCGCCGTCCTGGATGTCCTGGCCGAGCGCGCGCACGTCGTCCTCCTCTACAGCGCGGTGCGCTGCGGATTCAGCGCCGGAGCCGATTTGCGCGAACTCTACGAGCGCGCCCGAGATGTGGACGTGGCCGCGCGCGTGGATGCCGTGCGCGCGTTTCTGGAACGCATCCACCATGTCCTCAATCGGCTGGATGCGACGCCGCTGGTGACCCTGGCGGCTGTGCACGGCGTGGTGTTCGGCGGAGGATTGGAGCTGGCGCTCGCGTGCGATCTCATCATCGCGGACAGGCTGGCGCGCTTTGGCTTCCCGGAGCTGCGCCTGGGGCTGATTCCCGGCTTCGGCGGCATCCCGCGCTTGAAGCGAGATGTGGGCAATGCTGTCGTGCGAGACCTTTTGCTCACCGGACGCACGGTGAATGCCACGCGCGCGCATGCGGCGGGATTGGTCAGCCAGGTGGTGGCCGAAGGGCAGGCGCTCGCCGTGGCCCGGACGACGGCCGCCCAGATCACGAAATTCGACGAAGCGGCACGTCGGACGGCCAAGCGCTTCATCAAGCCCATCCCCGACGACGAGCTGCGCCGGGAGATCGAACTCTTCTGCGAGCTGTTCGCGCGCCCCGAAGTGATGGAGAACTTGCGGCGTTTCGTCGAGAGTCGGAGTCCGCTCCCCTATCTGCCGTGATCCCCCCTCGGCCTCATCTTTCCTCCAGTTGCGCCAGGACGCGAGCGGCGACGATCTGCCCGATGCGGAGTGCGGCGGTCGCCGCGGGTGAGGGGGCATTCAATACGTGCACCATGCGTTCGGCCTCGAGGAGGCGAAAATCGTCCACGAGTCGTCCCGAGGGATCCACAGCTTGAGCGCGCACGCCGGAGGCCGCCGGACGCAGATCCTGCTCTCGAACCTCGGGGACGAGTCGCGCCAGCGCTCGCGCGAACGCGCGTCGGCTGAAGCTGAGCACCATCTCGCGCACGCCGGCGCGCCCATACCGTCGGATCAAGCGCCAGAAGCCGGAAAAGGCGAGCATCTCGCCGACATCTCGCGCCGAGATGCTCCAGCGCGCGTACCCCTCGCGCTTGAGCGCGAGGACGGCGTTCGGGCCGACTTCCACACGACCATCCACGCGACGGGTGAAATGAACGCCGAGAAAGGGCAGCTCGGGATCGGGAACGGGATAGATGAGATTTCTCACCAAAGATCGCCGTTCGGGGATCAGCTCGTAGTACTCACCGCGAAATGGGATGATGCGCAGCTCGGGATGGAGGCCGCATAAGCGCGCGATGCGATCGGCTTGAAGGCCGGCGCAACCGACCAGAACGCGGCAGGTGATCTCGCCCGCTGTCGTCTCTGCGATGATCTCGCGCCTCGCGCGATGCACGCCGAAGACGCGGGCGCTGGTTCGCACTTCCCCACCGCGCTCGCCGATCACGCGAACGAGCGCCTGAGCGACGAGCGTGTAATCGGTGATGCCCGTCTCCGGAACCCAGAGTGCCGCCTGTCCGCGCGCATGAGGCTCATATTCGGGGATCTCTTCCGCCCGCACCCATCGAAGGCCCCGCAAGCCATTGATATGACCGCGCCGCTCGAGATCAGCCAGGATGGGCAGCTCGCGCGCGGAGGTGGCGATGACCAGCTTCCCGCAACGCTCGTGCGGAATCTGCTGCTCTTCCAGAAAGCGATAGAGCGCCTGGCGCCCCTCGACGCAGGTGCGCGCTTTCAGGGAGCCGGGGCGATAGTAGAGCCCGGAATGGATGACGCCGCTATTCCGCCCGCTCTGATGCGCGGCCACGCGCGGCTCGGCTTCCAAGACGACGAGCGCACATCGAGGCGACGCCTCCAGAAGGGCTCGCGCCGTCGCCAGCCCCACCAGGCCACCCCCGATGATGGCGACATCATAAGGCCGCGAATTCACCCGTCAAGACTTTCTCAGAAGATGGCGGAGGGCGCCCTCCAGGTCCGGATACTGGAAGACGAATCCCGAGGCGAGGAGTCGAATCGGTTCGACCCGCTGACTGGCCAGCAGCAATTCCTCGCCCATTTGTCCGAAGAGCACCCGCACGGCGAGAGCGGGCATGGGCAGAAGCGCCGGTCGGCCAAGGACGCGCCCCAGCGTGCGCACGAATTCGCGATTTCGGACGGGATCGGGGGCGACGACGTTGACCGGTCCGCGCAGAGTTTCCGTGAGCAGGGCATGTTGAATCGCGCGCACGACGTCGTCTATGGCGATCCAACTCCAATACTGCTGCCCGGACCCAATGGGCCCGCCCAAGCCGAGTCGGAAGGGGGGGAGCATTTGGGCCAGGGCCCCGCCGCGCGGACTGAGGACGATGCCGAATCGAAGGCACACGACGCGAATGCCTCGCTGCGCGGCGGGCTCGGTCGCCGCCTCCCACTGCGTGGCGACGTCGGCGAGGAATCCGCGCCCAGGCGGGCTCTCTTCGCGCAAGAGCTCATCGCCGCGATCGCCGTAATAGCCGATGGCCGAAGCCGAGACGAGCACGGCCGGCGGTCGTTCCAGCCGCGCGAGCGTCTCGGCCAGCACCTGCGTCCCTCGAACGCGGCTGTTCCGAATGCGTGCCTTCTTCTCCGCCGTCCAACGTCCGGCGATGTTCTCTCCAGCCAGATGAACGACGGCCTCCACACCCTCCAGCTCCGAAGCGTCGAGCTTCCCGGCCTCCGGATCCCACAGCACGACCTTCTCGTCCGCGCGCAGAGGCGCGCGCGCCAATCGCACCACCTCATGCCCGCCGGCATGCAAAAAAGGGACCAGGGCCGATCCGATGAGGCCTGTGGAACCCGTCACGAGAACTCTCATCTCGCCCTCCGCGTGTCCGTCCATAATCCTCACGCGATCGCGCGGATCGTGTGGGCCGATTCCGTTTCGGCAGCTTCAAAGATGACCGACGCCGATCGAGTTTGTCAACAGAGCGAAAGAGCGCCGCTTTCGGCCGGACGATCCTCCATGGAGGCGATCCCGTGAGGCTCGGGCCCTCACCTGATTCGGTATCGGGGAGGCCATGCCCGCTCGCGCGAGCGGGCAATTGCCGCACACGGCGTGCTGATAGCGTTCCGCGCTCGCGCGCGTTTTGATTCTATCGGGTGGGGGAGCCCTCCCGCCGGGATCAGGAATCCCGGCGGGGATGCGCGGTCATTCTCTCCGAGCGACGATCGAACGGGCGGCCTGCGCGATGGGCTCGAACGTCTCAGGCGTGACGTTCGTCGCCACGTGCACGGCCTTCTTTCGCGTATACACGATCACCGTGTTGGCCACCGTGCGATCCACCCGGTACCGCTGAAGGGCCGGGTCGTCCGGTCCCTTGGGGAGATACGTCAACGGGATGGTGAGCCGACGTTCGGCGGCGAGGCGCTCCAGCCGATCTTTGATCTCCGGACCGGCGATGTACACCACAAAACCTCGCAGCCCTTGCTCTCGATGAGCCGCAACGAGCCGATCAATCTCCTCGACCAACCTGGCCGAGACCTCGCTGTCGTCCTGGATGAACGCCATGACGACAGGAGCGAGGGCGTAATTTCAGACATAGCAGAGCTGCTTGCCCTTATTCGGGCCGGTCACATCCACGACGTCGAACGCGGGCGTCGTATCGCCGACCTGAAAACTCGCCCGATCCTGCGCGCGTTCGAGCGAGGGCATCAGGCCGAGGGCCACGACGCTCGCCGCAATGATCCATGCTCGCTTCATCGTCCCTCCTCCTTGCCGATATTCACTCGCCGTTACGGTGGCCACCCGAAGGCGGCCCGCTCTCCGGCTCTGCTCGCGAATACGCCCATCTCGAGCGATCGGTTGCGGATCTTCGAGACGGGCCCGGAGTATTTTCCATGGTACAATTTCCTCCGTGCTCGCACAAGACGCGCACGCGCCTGGCCGTCTGGCGGAGAGGGGTGCCCCTCGCGCGCTGACTCCCTCGCGCGCACGGCGCGCGGTCCTACTGTTGGCGCTCGTCCTTCTCCCGTATAGCTTCCACGTCGGCACGCCATCGCTATGGGACGCCAACGAAGCCTTCTATGTCGAAGGGCCGCGCGAGATGCGCGAGGCGGGCGATTGGCTCACGCCCCGATTCAACTTCGCGGAGAAATTGAACAAGCCGATCCTCTCCTACTGGCTCGTCCTCCTCTCTTTTCAACTCTTCGGCGTGAGCGAGCGCGCGGAACGCCTGGTGATCCTCCTCTGCGTCGTCGCGACGGTCCTTGTGACCTACCGATTGGGGGGGCTCCTGCTCGGGCACACGTCGGCGCTCTGGGGGGCACTCATTGTGGCGACGAGCCCGAAGCTCATCATGGTGGCGCGGCGCTCGCTCATTGATGCGTTGCTCACATGGCTCGTCGCGGCGGCCGTGTATTTCCTTCTGCATGGGTGGCAACGGCAGTCGCGCGTGCAGCTCGGCCTTGGCTATGCGGCGATGGGATTCGGCGTGCTGGCCAAGGGACTGCTCGGGATCGTCCTCCCGGCAGGAGCGATCGCACCACTGCTCCTTCTCACGCGTCGCCTCGGGGAGGTGAAGCGCTTCCGTCCCGGACTCGGCGCACTCATCGTCCTGGGGATTGCCGCGCCGTGGTTCGCGCTCATGACCTGGCGGCATGGAGGGGAGTATCTCGCCTCCTTCTTCGTCGGAGAGCACGTCAGCCGATATCTTCACGGGACGCAGGGGGCGCGACGCCCGCTGTGGTACTACGTCCCGATCCTCCTCGTCGAATTCGCCCCGTGGTCTTTCTTCCTGCCCCTCGCCCTGGCGCTCGCGTGGACGCCCGTTCGATCGGCGCTCGCCGAGCGGCCGCAGGGCTCTCGGTCGGGGCTTTCGCGCGCCGATGGACTTGCGCTGCTGCTCGTCTGGTTCGGGTTCGGACTGGCGTTCTTCAGCCTCTCGGAGGCCAAGCAGAACGAATATTTGCTCCCCCTCTATCCGGCGGCGGCATTGTTGGTCGCCCATGCCGTCTCGACGATCGGAGCCTTGGCGGAAGCGGCCACGCCCGGGCGTTCGACGCGCGCATGGAGAGGATGCCTCATCACGATCGCCGTCGTGTCGGTCGCGCTTCTCGTAGCCGCTCGTCTGTTTCTTCATGTCGCTCGCGCACTCTTCCCCGGTCACGTATTGGCCCTCATGCCCGCGCTCGTGCTCGGAGCCGGCGCGGTGGGGATCGCATGGTCGGGATGGCGACGGCGCCCGCGTCGCGTCTTCGGCATCCTGGTCGCGACGGTCGCGCTCTTGCATGCCGCGCTTGCCGGACTGCTTCCGGAGATCGAACGGTATCGTCCGGTGCGCCCCTTGGCCGAGCGGATTCGACGCGAGGCCGGAGCGGAGGACCTCGTGGGGTATTACCGGTACACAGCCCCCAGCCTGTGCTACTACACGCGGCGGAAGATCTTCGAAGCGTTCACCCCGGAACAACTGCGCGATCTCTGGAGCTCGGACACGCGCGTCTTCTGCGTGATGCGCGAACGCGACGCCCGCGAGCTGGCCGAGCGACATGGATTCGCGCTCCGCGTGGTGGAATGTCGACCCTCGCTCTTCCCTCTGCGGATGCGGGAATTTCGACGGTTGCGCCGGCCCGAGGACCTGGAGCGCGTATGCGTGGTGACCGATCGGTAGTCCGCTCCCCCCGAGGCGGCCCTTGAGGAGCGAGGCCGGATTTGCCGAAGGCCTTCGGTAGCGTGTACACTACATGCGGTCCTCGCGGGGAGCACGATTCGCCGACGGCCGCGTTCTCCGGTCGGCGGTCGAATGGGCTGCTCAACGCGCGCCTGTGGACTGTTGAGGAGGGACGGGCATGGCATTACAGATCAGCGTGCCTTACGAAGTCATCGCCAACTTCTGCCGCCGCTGGCGCATCAGCGAACTCGCCATCTTCGGCTCCGCCGTGCGCGGGGATTTCCGTCCGGAAAGCGACGTTGATGTCCTCGTCACGTTCGAACCCGGAGTGCAGTGGCCGTTCCGGCAATGGCTGGAAATGACCCGCGAGTTGGAGGCGATTTTCGGACGCAAGGTTGATCTGGTCGAGCGACAGTGGGTCGAGCGAAGCAAGAATTACATCCGCCGCAAGCATATCCTCGGTCACCTGGAACGCGTGTATGTGGCGGGATAAGGCGTACCTCTTGGACATGCTGATCGCCGCGCGAGAAGCTCGGGAGTTCAGCACGGGACTGACGTGGGAAGAGTTTCAGAACAGTTCCCTTCACCAGCATGCGATCGCCAAGGCGCTGGAGAACATCGGCGAGGCCGCCCGCCGGATCTCCGATGAGACTAAGGCGGCTCATCCCGAGATCCCATGGCGAGACATCGTCGCGCTGCGGCACCACATTGCGCACGATTACTTCCATCTCGATCTGGTGAGGATTTGGCAAATCGTGCAGGATGACGTTCCCGTCTTGATCCGATTGCTCGAACCGTTAGTTCCCCCCGAGGAATCCGGATGACGCGCCGCGTCCCGCCTTCACCGCTTGTTTCGCGAAGACACCTGCGGATGTCGACGGTTGCGCCGGCCCGAGGACCTGGAGCGCGTATGCGTGGTGACCGATCGGTAGTCCGCTCCCCCCGAGGCGGCCCTTGAGGAGCGAGGCCGGATTTGCCGAAGGCCTTCGACAGCATGTACATTACATGTGTGACTCCCGGCGTGGCCCGCGCGGTGATCCGGAGCGCTCGCGGCGGGAGATGAAGGAGGAAGCGATGGAACACGAAGGCGAAATGCTCGAGCTGCCGGTTCTGCCGTTGAAGAACGTCGTGCTCTTTCCTCACATGACGATGCCGCTCTCGGTCGGGCGACCGATCTCGATCGCGGCCGTGGAAGCGGCGCTCTCCAGCGAGGAGAAGCTCATGGTCGTGGTCGCGCAGCGCGATCCGAATATCGAGGAGCCCAAGCCGGAAGACCTCTTCACCATCGGGACGAAATCGGCCATTCGGCGAATGACGCGCGCGCAGGATGGGACGCTGCAAGTGCTCATGCAAGGCCTGGAGCGCGTGGTTCTGCTGCGGATCGAGCAGACGACGCCGTACATGCGGGCTCGCGTCACGCCGCTGCCACTGCTTGAAGATAATCCCGTCGAGGTCGAAGCGTTGCATCGGGCGATCCTGGATCAGGTCTCCAAGGCGCTGAGCCTGCTCCCGCAGGTCCCCGAAGAGCTGCACGCGGCGTTCGCTCAAACTGACGATCCCGTGCGCTTGGCCTACCTGCTGGCCACGATCCTGAATCTGGATCTGTCGGCGCTGCAATCTCTGTTGGAGGCGCGCACCAAGGATGACCTGCTGCGCTTGCTCTTCAGACATCTCACGCACGAGGTCCAGGTCCTGGAGTTGCGCCACAAGATCGCCAGCCAAGCGCAGCAGGAGATGACGCGCGAACAGCGCGAGTATTTCCTCCGGCAGCAACTGCGCGCCATCCAGCGCGAATTGGGTGAGATTGATCCGCACCAGGCCGAGGTGAATCTCCTGCGCGAGCGCCTGGAGCAAGCCGAACTGCCCGAATTCGTGCGGAAGGAAGCCGAGCGGGAATTGAATCGGCTGGAGAAACTGCCGAGCATGGCCCCGGATTATCACGTCATCCGCACGTATCTGGAGCTGGTGTTGGAGCTGCCGTGGAATCGGCAGACGGAGGACAATCTGGATCTGGCGAACGTCCGGCGCGTGCTGGACGAAGATCACTACGGGCTGGAGGACGTCAAGCAGCGCATTCTCGAACATCTGGCGGTCTTGAAGCTGAATCCGGAGGCGAAGGCGCCGATCCTCTGCTTCGTCGGCCCGCCGGGCGTGGGGAAGACGAGCCTCGGACAATCCATCGCGCGCGCGCTCGGACGGAAGTTCGAGCGCTTGAGCCTGGGCGGATTGCACGACGAAGCGGAGTTGCGCGGCCATCGACGCACGTATATCGGAGCCATGCCCGGGCGCATCATCCAGGCGATTCGTCGGGCCGGCGTGAAGAATCCCCTCCTGATGCTCGATGAGGTGGACAAGATCGGGCGCGATTTCCGCGGCGATCCGGCCGCGGCCCTGCTGGAGATCCTCGATCCGGAGCAGAACCATTCGTTCCGCGACAACTATCTCGATCTGCCCTTCGATCTCTCCAAGGTCTTCTTCATCACGACGGCGAACACACTGGACACGATCCCGCGTCCGCTCCTGGATCGCATGGAAGTGTTGCGCCTGCCCGGCTACAGCGAAGAGGAGAAGGTGGAGATCGCCCGTCGCCACCTCGTCCCGAAGAAGCTCAAGGAGACGGGGCTGACGGCCGAGCAGTTGCAGCTGCCGGACGCGACGCTCCGCTACATCATCGCGCGCTACACGCGCGAGGCGGGCGTGCGCCAGCTCGAGCGCGCCATCGCGCAGATCGCGCGCAAGATCGCCCTGCGCATCGCCGAAGGCCGCACCGAGGGCGTCACCGTCAGGCCCACCGACTTACCGGACTTACTCGGCCCCGAACGCTTCTTCCCCGAAGAGGCGCGCAAGGAATTGCCCGTCGGCGTGGCCACGGGCGTGGCTTGGACCGAAACCGGAGGAGAAGTCCTTTACATCGAGGCGGCGCTTCTGCCCGGAGGAAAAGGATTGACGCTCACGGGGCAACTGGGCGAAATCATGCAGGAATCGGCGAAGGCGGCCGAGAGTTATATCTGGTCACACGCCGAAGCCTTCGGCATCAACCGGGATGTCTTTGAGAAGAACGGCGTGCATATTCATGTCCCGGCCGGGGCGATCCCGAAGGATGGCCCCTCGGCCGGCATCGCCATGGTCACCGCTTTGGCGTCGCTCTATACGGGCATCCCCGTGCGCAACGACGTGGCGATGACGGGGGAGATCACGCTCTCGGGATTGATCCTGCCCGTCGGCGGCATCAAGGAGAAAGTCCTCGCCGCGCGCCGCGCCGGGATCCGCCGCATCATCCTCCCTCGACCGAATGAGAAAGACCTCCGCGAACTCCCCGAACAGGTTCGGGACGAGATGGAATTCATCTTCGTCGAGCGGATCGAAGACGCCATCAGCGTCGCTATCCCCGAACTGGCCGAACGTCTGGAACGCCTCAAACACGTGCCCGCCGGATGAGGTGAGGAAATCCCCGCGTGGGGATTCGCCGGACGCGCCCTCAAAGGCGAATCACTGCTTCCGAAGGATGATGACGTTCGAGTCGTATGTCCTCCCATCATCCGTTTGCGCGCGAACCAGGACGCGATAGTCTCGGGACCCCGACGGCGCCCTCTCGAGCCTCACAACCACGCGATGCGTGAGCATGAGGAAACGATATGGGGAGATGGTCGCCGTCAGATCGTGCGGCGCGTCTTGTGGAATGAATTGAAGGGCGATGGCCCCCCGATAGGCCGGATGCTTGCGGACGGCCAGATAGAATACCGCTTGCGCATTGCGGAAGCGCACGGATGTCGGAGAAGCGGCGATGGAGACTTTGGGAGGGGCCGTGACCTCAATCTCCACGGTGGCCGTCGCCTCGCCACCACGTCCATCGCTGGCGCGCACGCGCACGCTCACGCGCACGGGATCGGCATCCGGAACGGGATTCAGACCAGTCGTATCGAGTTGAGCGGCTGCCCCAGAGCTGATGATCTTTCCGGCGGAAGCCGTCCAGGCATACGTCACCGGATCCCCATCGGGATCGCCGCCGCGAGCCGTGAGGAAGACGATGGCGCCATCTTGAACAC
>BEHK01000094.1 GCA_002898775.1 bacterium HR08
TCGCAATCCTTTTTGAAGCGAGTCCTGGTTTCCGACAACTGGAGGAATGGTGATGTTCCCTGAAAAGCTGCAAGCGTCGCAATCCTCTTTGAAGCGAGTCCTGGTTTCCGACGGATGTGGTTGAAGTGGTTCTAAGTCGGGGGATTATGTCGCAATCCTCTTTGAAGCGAGTCCTGGTTTCCGACCATGGAGGGGTGGGGATTATGAAGAGCTACACTGCTCTTGTCGCAATCCTCTTTGAAGCGAGTCCTGGTTTCCGACTGGCGGAGAGGTTGATGCGATGGCGGAGAGAGAGGATCAGTCGCAATCCTCTTTGAAGCGAGTCCTGGTTTCCGACCGGGACGGCTGGGGTGGTGATCTCAGGGCGAATGCCCGTGTCGCAATCCTCTTTGAAGCGAGTCCTGGTTTCCGACCTTCGTCCTCCTCGTGCCTCCCTCCGGCTTTTTCGGATGTCGCAATCCTCTTTGAAGCGAGTCCTGGTTTCCGACTTGCTGGGATTCTCGTATTGGTCATTGAAGTCGTGAAGGTCGCAATCCTCTTTGAAGCGAGTCCTGGTTTCCGACTGCGCAAACGCATCTAATCGTATCGGTTTCGCGGGACGGTCGCAATCCTCTTTGAAGCGAGTCCTGGTTTCCGACAGCTTATACAGCTCTTTTAAGGAGGGCCGGGGAGACGTCGCAATCCTCTTTGAAGCGAGTCCTGGTTTCCGACTGTTATAGAAGGGAGGAACCATGAAGAAGAATCTCGGAGGTCGCAATCCTCTTTGAAGCGAGTCCTGGTTTCCGACAAGCGCACTAGGGCGGTGCTCGGAATCCAGGCCAGGCGGGTCGCAATCCTCTTTGAAGCGAGTCCTGGTTTCCGACTCGAGGCAATGACGGCAATCGTCCTGGCCTTGCAGAAAGGTCGCAATCCTCTTTGAAGCGAGTCCTGGTTTCCGACTTCTGGACGGAGCTGTCTCAGAGTCATTCGCCGTTCCGTCGCAATCCTCTTTGAAGCGAGTCCTGGTTTCCGACGCGCGGTATACGTGCCCGCGCCCGAAGTTGATCGGGCGGTCGCAATCCTCTTTGAAGCGAGTCCTGGTTTCCGACGCCGCGGCGGCGGACGTGGACGGCCTGCCGGTGCCGGTCGCAATCCTCTTTGAAGCGAGTCCTGGTTTCCGACACACCGCGAGATCCTGAAGCGGGCCGGCTTCACGTGGAAGTCGCAATCCTCTTTGAAGCGAGTCCTGGTTTCCGACCGAAGACATCGCGGTGCCCGTACCCGCACAAGATGGGTCGCAATCCTCTTTGAAGCGAGTCCTGGTTTCCGACGATATGCTTCCTCTTGGGGATATTATCCGAGGATTATTGAGTTCGCAATCCTCTTTGAAGCGAGTCCTGGTTTCCGACCATCGGGGATTTTAGTGTCAAAGCCACAAGGGGATAGCCGGCGGGAAGTGATAACCCTCGTCTCCCCTTGAGGAAAAGCCCAAGATGAAGGGGCCGAAAGACCCAGGATTTTTCCGCCTAATCCCTTGAATCCCCTCACCTTAGCCATCCAGTGATAACCCCTCCTCTTGTGAGATCCAGGACCGCGGCTTGATTGTCAAACATCAAGCCGACCTCAGGCATGCACACCACCTTATATCCCCAATTCGGTTGAAAAGTCAACATGGATTTTCCCCCACCGACAAGGCGAGCGCTGCGCTGCGGGCCTCTCCTGGGGCGCTCAAAGAGCGGCTCAGGCTCACCAGATGTAGGCGTCCTCTTGACGGGTGACATCGCCTCGCCCCTCGATGACGATCTCGTCTACGCAGGCCTGGCAGAGCCGATAGCAGCGCAGGCTGTCGGTCGCCGGATCAATCTCTGCGCGAAGCCGCCGGAGCAAGACCAGGAACTGGTCCTCCGTCAGCAAGCACTCGAAGACGCTATATTGGACGCGGGTGCCGAAGTTCTTGAGGATCTCGGCGACCTGGGTGCGCCGCTTATCGTCGGCGATGTCATAGCTGATGATGTAAAACATGATGCGTTTGATGGGCATCGTTAGGGTTCGGCGATATATGGCCGGTAGTCTCCGCCGTTGAGGACGACCTGCGCCAGATGCTCGGCCTGTCCGAGCAGGAGCCGGCGGAAAGTCGTACGGTGCCCCGTATGGCGGGAGATGAAGGGCCGCTGCATCATGTCCTCGTACTGACGCAGGAAGTGCTTCTTCCCCTCCGGCGTGAACCAGACGCCGCCGCTCTCGGCGGTGGTGAAATGCGCGGGCGACAGGGCCTCGGTGTTGAAGAGCGTCAGCACGAGCCGGTCAATCGTCGCGGCGCGGAACTCCTCCATCACGTCGAGCGCCAGGCTGCACCGTCCGTACTCGGGAGCATGGAGGAATCCCAGGTACGGATCAAAACCTACGGCGGAGACGATCGCCAACGCTTCATTGAAGAGCAGGGAATAGCCGAGCGAGAGGGCGGCATTGATCGGGTCCTGAGGCGGACGGCGCGAGCGCTTATGGAAGCGGAGGGAGCGGCGGAACATGCTCCCGTAGGCTTGGAAATACACGGCGGCGGCCTGCCCTTCCAAACCGCGCAGGGTCATGAGCGGTCGAGGTCGCTCCAGAGCAGCGAGCGTGCGCTCCAGCTCCGCGACGGCCTCGTCGGCCGACCATTCGGGATGGTTGCGCCGATAGCGGGCGATCACGCGCAAGGAGGATTGCACCTTCGCCCGCACGATCTGGCGCGCCAGCTCGCTCGCGAAGGCTTCGTCGCGAGCCCGTTCATACTGCTTCAGGCGCAGCGAGATGTTCTTCGACTCCAACGCGACCAATCGGCCTTTGAGCCGTCCATGCCAGGAGAAAAAGGCCGTATCAATGCCGTGATGCAAGAGGGCCGAGATCGCCCCGGTCGTCAGATGGACATGGCCGAAGATGATGACGCGCTCGATCTTCAGAAGCGGGACCTCGGCAATCGGCGTCTTCTCACGATAGAGGACCAGGCGCTCGCCGTTTTGGCGGACGAGCAGTCCTTGTTCCACCAGATACAGCGAACTCATCGCGTCTCGGCGAGCCGGCGCGAGAGGCCGGATCGAGATCAGGCCCCTCGGCCGGCTATTCAAGCTGCGGCTTCAGGCGCAGAATTTCCACAGGCGCGGGTCGTCAGCCATCGGCGCGCCGGTCGGAAGAGCCGGGACAGGATTCGGCGGGAGCTTCGCGCGACGCTTGGGCTTTTTCTTGATCTCGGCAATGGCGCGCTTGTTGCGGTAGGCCGTGACGAGCCGACCGTCGGCGACGATGAGCGTCGTGCCCACCAGACGTTCCAACTGGCGCTCCAGGCCGCGCGGAATCTGACGCCGCCCGAAGAAGTAGAACGTCGCGCCCGTGCGATGAAACCGCCGTCCCAGCCGCAGCACGATGTTCACGTCCTCAAGAGAGATCCCCCGCTGGGCCAACCGCCGGGCCGCATGGCGAGAGATGCTCAGCTTTGTGATGTTCGCCTTCATCATGTTGCCTATCCTAGGCGCCGATGGCCCCTTTGGAAAGGGGGGGCCATCTCGTCGGCAAGGTTTCCATGTGCGGCCTGATGTGACGTAGCGCACGGGTGCCGCGTGCGCCCCTTTGTGGACGGCGTGCCGTTATTCCGGCCGCACATGAGCCTGCATCGGCGGCCCAGGCGGATGTGGACACGGGCGATGCGAGACGAACGCCGCGTGCGACCGCGTCGAATGGAGAGAGGCGAATGTACCAATGGAATTTGGGACTCGCCTCAGAGAGGATGGCCACCACTGGATGTCATCGAGTCCGTCACCAAGCGGATGCGGCGCGGATCGAGCCGCAGCCCATAGCGCGCACCGCGGGGCGTCGGCGTGATGTTGACGATCTGCAATTCGCTGGGGAATCCCGCCTGCCGGAGCGCGCGATTCAGCTTGGCGCGGTAGGAGAGGAAGAGGTTCTGGTCGAACCGGTCGCTTCGTTGGGCAAGCGCTTCGCCGATCGCCGGGGAAGCGAACTCTCGGCACAGCTCACGATAGTGCTTGTGGTCGAACTCGGCGTACTCCTGGAAGCACTGGGGGCACTCCGGAAGCGCCGCGGAACCGCCCGCATGCTCCGGGTGCGCAGCGCGGCGCTCGGCGAAGTAGACCAGCAGCGCGAGCTTCACGCCGCCGAGAGGCAACGGACGATCGCCGAAGCGCACCTGTCGCGCCGAATAATCAATGACCAGAGCCTCCCACTTTTCGGCCTCGCGGTTCAGCTCGCGTTGCACCAGGCGAATCTGCTCTTCGATCGTCCGGCGCAATTTCTTCTCCTTGAGGACCCACGAGCGCAAACGCACAAACGGAATCTCGGCCAGATCAATCCGGGCCTCGCGCGTGGATACGGCCGGTCCGATGCCGACGCCGATCCACCGCTCCCGTCGCGGGGGGAAGAAGAACTGCGGATTGTGCTCGAACGGTTCGGGCACGAGCACGTGATAGAGCCGATCCTGCTCGCGCCCGAAGAGCGTGAACGCCAGAAGCATATAGGCCGACATCGTCTTGCGACCGCCGGCGATCGAACCGTGCACGACCGTGCGGGGATCCTCGGTGAGCTGCCGGATGATGCCGAGCAGTTGCTCGGCCAGGCAACGGTTGTCCTCCACCGTGCGGATGTCGTCGAGTTCGATCTCCCCCGGAGAAGTCGAGGCTGCCCCTCCCGTCCGACGATGCCGCCGCGATGTCCTGGTGATCGTCAGAATGTGCCCGTCGTCGAAGCGGATGGACCCCGGATCGAACCCGTACTCGCGACAGAAGGCGAAGAACTGCCCCTGCGCCGGATCGAGCAGGTCGCGTCGAATGCGCTCGGCTCCGACGCGGGTAGTGATGATGAACACTTCCGAGATGGGAATGCGCCGCTCGACCATGAGCGCGTAGAGCGTCTCGGTGACGATCTGCGGCGTCTGTCCCGTCACGGCCACGAAGATGTGGCGAGCGCTTTCGGATCTCAAGCGTCGTCCCGCCATAGCCCTTTCCATCCTCCGTCGTAAAAAACTCGTGTTGCGCGGGGTCACCCTCCCGCCTATTGCCCTATGGTCACTCGTGGTTCGACTTTCATCGTTCCGGGAGGCGATGACTCATGCGCCCCCGGGAAGCCGTTGTGCTCATACCAGGCCGCTCTGCGGTTCCACTCTCACCCATCCCAACGGATACATGGGCGCGCCGCCCTCATAGCCGATGCGCCGCGTGTGGGGGAACGAAGTGGTGACCCCTATCCGATGCGTCCTCGGATCTTCGCCCAGGCGATACCGTCGGCGCAGCTCGGCGAATTCCTCCGGCGAGAGCATCCGTCGCAAGAGATCGCCGACGGTTTTCACCTCCCAGCCGCCGCCCCAGCCGATGTTGAGCAGAAACGCGCCATCCGGCAGCGCATCGAGTATCGCCTCCAGTTCGACGTAAAACTCCGCGACCGGGCGCAGGTCGTAGCGCTCGAAGAAACCTCTCTCCGCCTCGATGACGGCGCGGGCATAAGCATTGCAGGTGCGCGCCAGTTCGCGCAGCGCCTGCTCTTTCGGCCCCTGAAAATGCATCATCTTGCCGCGCAGCGATGAACCGGGAATGTAGGGTTCTCGCGTCACCGGATGGCGAACGTTAAGAAACTCCCTTCACCATCTTATCAATGGCTTGGCGAATGGCCTCTTCTTCCTCATGTGAATCGACTGCACAGAGCGTGTCAAAGAGGATGGCAAGACGCTCGCATTTAGCCTCGTCCAGCTTCAATGGGTTGATCACCGGCAACTGTTCCAATTCCCGTGGTTCTAACTTGATGGTGTCCCCTCCATAACTACGCCCCACATGTCGAAGCGCCTCTTTTGAAACCGTCGAATTGAGCAGGGCCAGCAGGGCTTTGAGCACCGTCTCATTTTGGGCAATAGCCGGCTCTGGATAAATGTACAGGAATACGTTAAGGGCCAGAACACCGGCACGGTTGTAGATAAACCGAGATTTCTTGCGACTCAGGTAGGTAAAGTAAATCGGCGCCGGTTCGCGCTGCTCCATTTCATACCAGAGGGATCGCGTTCGAACGAGGCTCCTGGTGTGAAGTCTCATCGACTCTCCATGGCGAACATAGCGTTCCTCTGGTGTTCCTGGCTGCACTGGACCGGTCAGGTAGAGTAACCAGCGCTTCTTTCCTTCGCGTCCCAATCGTTCAAAATCATCTTTATCGAAGACATAACCGGATGCCTCGCGGTTTTTCGTGAGCACGGGACGAAGGTAACGGGGGTTCAAGCCCCACTCTTCGACCTCCGCATCTGAAAGCACGAAAAAGTTGTTCGCACCGGTGGCAATCCCCCGAACCACGCGCGCGATTTGGGCCAGTGGGACAAAACTCTCGTGGGCGAACCGATCATTTTCCCGTGGGATGACACTCCACTTGCGGCGTGGTTGTAATTCTTGAAAAGTAATGGGGCTTATGGTGCCCCATGGGTACGTTGCGGCTTGACCTTGCTTAATGGCCTCTGACAGTTCTTCAATCCCCGGCCATTTCCTCACCTCAGCGTGGATGACCTCTCTGACTGGCGGCCGGGCCGGTCCCTCCACGAGTGTGATACAGGCCGCCGTGTCCACACCCTCGAAGACCGACAACGACTCATGGAAGGTGATGATAGCCCGCAACTGCAGATGGCGAAGGATGAACTCCTTAACTTGACGGCTGTAAGATGCCTCGAACACGACGGCCGGCGTGATGAAGGCCATCCGCCCGGTGGGTTTCAGCATCCTGCTCGCTTGCACGAAGAAGTAGGCAAACAGGCTGGAAAAGCGACTGAGACGCAGGCCGAACTGCCGCTCCATCTGGGCTCCCCATAACGCCTTATACGTTTCGGGCAGGCGGTGATGCCGTGTGTAGGGTGGGTTGCATACGATAGCATCAAAACCGTTTGGGAATATGGCCGGTACGGTTGGTTCCAAGCCGGGCAGAGCCGGTTGTAGGGCTTCAGCAGGGTAAGCAGAAGGAGGTTCCCGCAAGATCTCTGACGGCTCCCGCTGAGGCACCAGGAAGTCGCCCAGGCGTAAAAGGGGCCGCGCTTGAGGATGGCGTAAGAGTACATTGACCAAGCCCATCAAAAAGGCCAGGGGGCTGAGCTCTACCCCGGCCACTTGCCGAGACGCCGCAACCTCCGATTGTCCCAGAGTGATCAGGCGCTCGATAGCCGCTTGCAAGAAAACACCCGAACCAAAGGCGGGATCCAGCACCAAATCCTCCGGTTTCTCTATTGCCCACAGCGTCATGAATTCGGCAATGGCAGCGGGTGTCCAGAACTGCCCGAGGGTTCGCCTGGCACCTTGGGGCACCAGCTTCGAGTACAGAGCACCAATGATATCCTGCCGTGCGTTCATCTTAAGGAATGAAATAACCTGCTCTATGACCTGATGATCTATCACGATGTCGGCGTTGAGAGCCAAGTCATCGAGGTAAGAATACGGCAAGCGCTCCCCACATACTCTTTGAATGCAACCATCGGCTTCGACGAGTATATGGCTTACCGGTGCAGGGTTGGGCCGTGGTTCCGATCCGGCCAAGTGGCCGATCAGCCCCTTCAGGATGAGATTCAACGCAGCCTGGTGGGCAACAATGGTGGTGATGTTCGTTCCCTCTAGACCGTGAAAAGCAACCCACTGAGCCAGTTTATCGTTGTCGCATTCGGTAGGTGGGCTAACTGCTGTAGCCAATCTGTCGGCAAACTCCCTAACCATTCTCTCAAAAGGGTTCGCACTTATCATCGTAATCGGCTCCGCAACTCCCCTAAGATCTCCTTGGACAGGGTCATTTCGCCCCCGGAAAAGTGCACATAAGGCAAAATGTGGCCATTTTTGTCCTGAACAAATTTAGCTACCATCTCAGGTGGCCGGGTCACCGTCCCCAGCGGGTGAGCAAGGGTGTACCAGATTTTGTAGATCCACTTACTCGTTGTGGGTCCACCGGGTGCATAAAACGTCTGTCTCGTTCGATTGATAATACCTTCCGAAATCAACCAGCGGACACGTTGCAGAGAGATGTAGTAGGCTTGATCATAAAAAACGTGGAAGACAAAGATAGGCACGCGCCAGCGAGTCTCCCATTGCTGTAAGGGCTCAAGATCCTCATCTTTGATAATCACTGTCGGCACCTTTTTGTCCTTAGCGAAGCCGATGAGGTCAGGACGCCCCTGTCTTGTCAGCGGTTTCCCTTTACCATAGTCCGGCATCTGTTTGGCCACCCATAGGCTGGTCTCGACCTCAACAGCTATGAGTGCAGTAGAGAGTAGGAACCTTAGTGACTCTTCTGGTGTGAACGGAATGTTATCCAGACCCAGTGTATCCAGTTGCCTGCGGATCTTCTGATATTCACGGCGGGACAGGATCAACAAATCAGGTCGCTTACCAGTAGCACCGGCGCGGTCAAGGCGTTCAAAGTACTGCTCCATCTCCTGAGGGTCGGACGGTGCCACACTGGAGGGACCGTATGGTACAGCTCGGAACTCCCCGGTGGCGTTGATGGCTCTCACGACAATGTCTTCTGCCCAGCGACCCTGGGACCACCGCATCAGGAAGTCGCTCCCTCGGAGATAGCGTGGATTCAGATAAAAGTCACAGGGCTCTTGATCGAACATCTCAGGCAGCAGAATCTCGAGGTTAACCGCTGCCGTTTGTAAGAACTCTTCAAAGCTGTCGTAGGCGTGATGCTGCTCTCCCATTCGGTTCTTCCCTTCGTCCCGTTATAAGCTGACCTACGGGTTTAGTCAACACGGTGGGTGACTCGCTTACGGGATACTAGCAAAGTTCCAGGGGTTGTCAAGAAAAATCAGGGGTAGAGCAGCCCTGTTATCGAGGCGAGCTTTTGCGGCTGACAGGCCGGGAGATCAGGGCGCTTCGCTTCGGGATGGGAGCGAGGAGCCTGCTCCGAAGGGGAGAAGCTCGGTTCTGAGAAAGGCCCGTAGTGTCTCGTCATGCTCACCCCCAGGCGGAGGTGCTCCTTCCAAAACTCCAGTATGAGTCCGGCGGGTACGATCGGAGCGCCGCCATGCACCCGATCGTCGGGGGTGCACCCCGTTCGGCGATGAATCTTCGCGAGATAACGGCCATCCCTTACCCCCACCGTCGCCTTGCATTGCAGAAATCTCTCGGACATTCATCCGCTCACCGGCCCGAGGTGGTAGCGTGGGTCGCGTTATGCTACGCTAAAGGCGTGTACCGCGAATGAGGAGGAAGCCGATGGCGACGTGGAGGGAATGGATCGTCTCGGATCCGTCGGTGATGATGGGCAAACCGGTGATCGTCGGAACCCGAATCACGGTGGAACTCATTTTAGAGAAGCTGGCTGCCGGTGAGACGGTGGAGGATTTGCTGGAAGCCCATCCCCGGCTGACCCGCGAGGCCATTCAAGCGGCTCTGGCTTTTGCGGCCGAGGCGTTGCGGGCTGATGTGATCTATCCCCTGAAGGTGCCGGCGTGAAGATCGTGGCCGATGAAGGAGTGGACCGTCCGATTGTGGTGCGGCTGCGCCACAACGGACATCGGGTCTGGTATGTGGCCGAAATGGAGCCGGGGATTCCCGATGATGTCGTCCTGGACCTGGCCAATCAAGAAGGCGCGATATTGCTCACCGTGGACAAGGATCTTGGTG
>BEHK01000095.1 GCA_002898775.1 bacterium HR08
GTTCGATCCTGGGGCAGGACTATCCGGATGTGGAAGTTCTGGTCGTCAACGATCGTTCGACGGATCGGACGTCGGCGATCCTCCGGGAGATCGCGCGCGGGGACGCCCGGATGCAGGTGATCGAGGGTGAGGAACCTCCGCCCGGATGGTTAGGCAAGCCCTTCGCCTTGCATCAAGCGTTCCTCAGGGCGCGCGGGGAATGGCTCTTGGCGGTAGATGCCGACGTGCTCTTGCATCCGGCGGCGCTTCGCACGGCCGTGCAGTTCGCTCGGGAGCGAGCGCTGGATGCCCTCTCGCTGTTGCCGCGATTCGAGTGCGTGAGTTTCTGGGATCGCGTCATTGAACCCCAGGCGCTGAATCTCCTGCGCTTGGGCATGCTCGTGGCCGCGTGGAAGGAGCGGACGCGGCGAGAGAGGCCGGGACGGTGCGCGCGTTCCGTTGAGACGCGACATCCTCTGGCGCTCCTCAACGCCTATGTGGGCGATCGCGCCTTCACGATCGGCGCTTTCACGCTCTTGCGGCGGGAAGCGCTGGAGGGTATTGGGGGGTACGCAGCGATTCGCGGAGAAGTCCTGGATGAGACGATTCTGGGCATGCGGCTCAGGCGATGCGGGTATCGCGTGGCGGCTGTGGACGGCACGCTCCTTCTTCGCACGCCGGCCCGTGGGACATTGCGGGAACTGTGGGAGGCCTATAGCCGCTCGATCTGCGCGGCCATTGGGGGACACCTGCTTCGCGCTCTCGTGGGAGGGGGCGCGCTCCTTTTGCTCGCGGTCTTCCCCCCATTCGTCGCGCTGTGGGGCGCGTGGCAGGGCGCATGGTCCCTCGCGATCCCGGCCGCCGTCGCTTACGGTGCGATGAGCCTGCTCAGTGCGCGATTGAGCGAAGGGGACGGAACGCCCAGAGGGTATGGGCTGCTCGCCTTCCTCGGCTATGCTGTCTTCGCACTCATCGCATTCACGGCGCCGTGGCGACTTCGCTTTGGCCGGGGCGTCATGTGGCGCGGGCGATGCGTCTGTGGCGCGCGCCCGAAAGTCCCGGAGTCATTCGTGATGGTGAAGCATCCCGGCGATGTATAGGGGGGATCAAGCGACGAGCAGTCGAGCCTACTTCGAGTATCTCACGGGAGCCGGATATCCGCGCTGGCTCGTGCGCCTGGTCTTCGCCCTGTTGGAGCGCTCATTTCGACCGCACCGGAAGGAATTTCGGGGGCGCGTTCTGGACGTGGGATGCGGGATCGGGCACTTCTTCCGCGTCTATCCGGATGCCATCGGCGTGGATCATAACTTCTACTGCGTGCGCTATTGTGTCGAGCGCGGGTATCGGTGCGTTCAGGGCGATCTCTATCGCCTCCCCTTTCCGGCGGACTCCTTCGACGGTGTCTTGCTCTGTCATGTGCTCGAACACCTGGAGGCGCCGGAGGCGGCGCTCGATGAGGTTCGGCGCGTCCTCAAGCCGGGCGGCCTCTTGAGCATTCGCGTGCCGACGGCGACGGGCTTCAAAGTGGACCGCACGCATCGGACGTTCTTCGATTATCCGCGTCTTGTGCACGTGCTCATGCCACGTGGCTTCTCGATCGTCGCCAAGCGCTATTATCCCATCCCGTGGCGCGCGCTCGGGGAGTTGATCGTGTACAACGAGCTGCGCGTCCTCGCCGTCAAAAAGGCGGAGGGAGACGCCCTTGGGGAAGTCCGGAAGGAATCCACATGAGGGGCCGAAGTCCGCTCTCGCGGTTCATCGAGGCGCATCCGTCATGGTCGGGTGTCGCGCGCGCGTTGCGCATCGCTTCGGCTGTTCTCGGCGCGCTTCGCGAGTGCCAGCTCGTTCTCCTGGATGCGCGCGTGCGGCCGATTCCGCGCTATGGTTATGGCCGGCCGCCACACGCGCAGCTCTATGAGCGGCTCGATCGGAAGCGGGCCGGATATCGAGAGCTACTGACCAGTTTCCTGGGCTTTCAAGAGGCACTTCTGGAGATCCCACTCATCAGCTGCGATGCGCGTGAGCCCTGTTGGGGAGGGGGCAATCTCTGGATCCCGGGGCTCGATGCGGTCGGCCTCTACGGGCTCATCCGCCTGTACGCCCCACGCCGATACGTCGAGATCGGCTCCGGGTATTCGACGCGCTTCGCCCATCGAGCGATTCGGGATGGTGGCCTCTCGACCGAGATCATCTCCATAGACCCGCGCCCTCGGGCTGAGGTGGCCGCGCTCTGTGATCGTGCGATTCGTCGCCGTCTGGAAGACCTGGATCTTCAGCTCTTCGACGAGCTGGAGGCCGGGGATATTCTCTTCGTGGACGGTTCCCATCGGTGCTTTATGAACTCGGATGTGACGATCACCTTCTTGGAGGTGCTGCCCCGTTTGAAGCCGGGCGTTCTCGTGCAGTTCCACGACGTCTTCCTCCCATACGACTATCCGCCGCAGTGGGGAAGACGGTACTATTCGGAACAGTATCTGTTGGCCGCGCAATTGCTCACGGACGCGCCCGGCTTTGAGGTCCTTCTTCCCAATGCTTTCATCAGCCGGGATCCGGAGCTGTCGCGGGTGTTGGATCCGCTCTGGGAGCATCTGCCTTGGAAGGGGGTGAATCGAAGTGGAGCGTCGTTCTGGATTCGAATCGGGTGAGCGCGCGCGTGTGGACGGCTGCGTCGCCGATTCGCACCCGTTCATCGAGCCGGTCCGAACGTTGAGACCACCGATCATTCTGGTCGGCATGCATCGTTCCGGCACGTCGTTGCTGACGGCCGTGCTTCGCGAGTTCGGGTTGATCACGGGCTTCAGTCTCAACAATGAAGAATCGGCCTTCTTCCATCGGCTGAACCTGTACATCGAGAGGGCCACGGGAGGGCGGTGGGATGACCCTGAGCCCATCGCGCGCGCTTCGGCGGACCCGCGTTCTCTCCGGCGGATTGTGGACCACTTGAAGAAGGAGGTGATGGGTCCGAAGATCATCCTCTATTTGGGCTTGCGCCTTTTCTGGCGCTATCGCTCCCTTGAGCGGGTTGATCACCCGTGGGGGTGGAAGGATCCGCGCAACACGTTCACCTTTGACTTCTGGCAACGCGTGTTCCCTCAGGCGCGCGTCATTCACATCTACCGTCACGGTGTAGACGTCGCCGCGAGCCTGCGGGCGCGCGAAGTGAACTCTCGAGTGCAGGCCCTCTCTCAGTATGCCTCGACGCGGTGCCGCACATTAGCCGGAGCCTTCGGATTGTGGCGCGCCTATGTGGAGAAGGCATTCTCGCTGCATCCCGATGGTGGGGAGCGCGCCATTCGGCATGTGCGGTATGAAGACTTCTTGGCCTCGCCGGAGCAGACGGTGCGGGCGTTACTCGACTTTTGCGAGCTTCCTTTGCGCCCCGATGCGTGGCGCCGGGTCACGGCGCGGCTCAAGCCGAGGCGAGCGTTCGCCTTTCGGCATGATCCCGAACTGCGCGCGTTTTATGAGGAGGTCAAGGACGACCCGTGGATGATCCGTCTGGGGTATTCGAACTAGCGTATGGCGCGCCCTTTGTGCACCATTGTCGCTTCGATGTACAACGCTCGGCCTGAAGTGCTGGAGGTGATCGAGCGGCTCTTTCTGCCGAGCCTGATTCGCAATGCGTCTTCGGAGCTGCAGTTCATCTTGCTCGACGACGCCTCTCCGCTTCGAGAAGAGACCGAACGCGTGGTCGCGCGATTCGCTTCCGAGTTGCGGGCCGCGTTCGGCGATTTTCAGTTCCTGCGGAATCCCCAGAACTTGGGCTTCGCCGGCAGCTACAATCGGGGGATGCGTCGGGCCGAGGGCGAGCACGTCGTGCTCCTCAACGATGACGTGTACCTGCCGCGGGGCTCTCTGGGCAGTCTCCTTGAGGTCTTGCGGAGCGAACCCGGGGCGGGGCTTGTCGGCCCTGTGACGAATTGGGTCTGTGGGTATCAGAACACGCATCTCTTCCCCCGCCTGAGAGATTTCTCTCCGTCGGAGCTGGAGCGGATCGAGCGCTTCGCCGAGCGGTTGAGACGATGCGTGGGACGGTGCGTGATCGCTGTGCCTCGGCTCATCGGGTTTTGCCTCGCCATTTCGGGTGACCTCATCCGAGACATCGGATACCTGGATGAGTCCTTCGCGCACGGCCTCTATGAGGATGACGACTACTGCCTGCGGGCGCGAAAAGCCGGATATCGGATTCTCCTGGATGCTTCGACCTTCGTCGAGCATGGAGGGCCGCGCGGTGGAGGCATGTCGTTTCGGCAGCATGTCCTGAAGACGCTGGCGGCGGCTTTCGCCAATGGCGCGCGCCTGGCGAAGAAACATGATCTCCCGCTTTCGGCTCTGATCCGGCAGAGCGTTGAGGGATTCGTGCAATTCTTCCTCGACCGGAACACGGTCACCGCGCGGCTGAGGCCTTATTGGGAGAATGGGATGGAGGACGCCGATGCATGAGCGCGACGTGATCCTCACGGGGATCCCTCGATCGGGTACGACGCTCGCCTGTTGGTTGTTGAACCAGCTCCCGAACGTCGTCGCCTTGGTCGAACCGTGGATAGGGGGACGGTTTTGGCTGGGGCGTTGGAATCCGGAGCACGCGTGCCGTAGCCTGAGCCGATTTTTCCAGAGCGTGCGCCGACAGATCATTCGGTACCGGTTGGCTCCATCTTGCCATGTCAACGGTCACGTCCCAACGAATACAGTGGAGGAACGACGTACTGGCCGACCGAGGAAGCCGATAGCCCGCTTGGGAAAGATTCGCATCGAGGAAAAGCTTCTCTCTCCTTCATTTCGGCTCGTCGTTAAACATCCGGCTCCTTTCATGGCGCTTTTGGATCGGCTCGTGCGCCATTTTCCCACGTATGCCATCGTCCGCCATCCCCTGGCCGTCTTAGCTTCCTGGAATTCAGTCTCCCTGCCTGTGTCGAAAGGACGTGTGCCCGCTGCCGAGTGGTTTGATCCTTCTCTCAGGCGGGCGCTCTCTCGCCTCCCGGATCGGTGGGATCGGCAAGTGTATCTGCTCGGGTGGTTCTTTGAGACCTATCGGCGCGTTCTTCCCTCGGAGGCCATTCTGCGCTACGAGGACATCGTCGCTTCCGGCGGGCGAGCGCTCCGCGCGATCATTCCCGAAGCGGCTGCGCTCAACGTCCCGTTGGAGAATCGAAACGCGAGCCCCTTGTATGATGCGGCGCTCATGCGGGCGCTCGCCGAGCGGTTGCTTCGGACCGATGGCTCGTATTGGCATTTCTACTCGCGGGAGAGCGTGGAGCAGTTGATCCGGGAGATGGGTCGGTGATGCGCCTGGCCGTCTTGACCCGCTCCGTTGACGCGCCGAGCCATCGCGTATATCGGGAGAATCTTGTATCGGCATTCCCGTCCGTGGGGATCGAAGTGGTGCCTTTCAAGCGAAGGGGACCGATCCCTCGCGGATGCGATGTCGTGTGGGATCCCGGTCTCGGCCTGCGCCCGATTCCTCCGGTCTTGCGGAAGAGCTCCATTCCCGTCGTCGTGACGTTTCACGGCGCGCGCATCTTCTCCCCGATATACATCGCGAGGGGGGAATGGGCGCTCGCCCGCTTGTACCACTCGTGGTTGAAGAGGAGCCTGCTGCGAGACCGGGTTTGGTTTCGCGAGATCGTGGCGGCTGTCATCGCGCCCTCGCGGTTTGCCGCACAGGAGGCGGCTGAGGTCTTTGATGTCCCACCGGAGAAGGTCCACGTCATCCCGCACGGTGTGGATCACAGGCTCTTCACGCCGGATGGTGACGTTCTCGTGCGCGAGCGCCCGTATCTGCTGCATATCTGTGGGCGGAATCCGATGAAGAATACCGAGCGGGTCATCGCCGCGTACGCCCGTTTGCCGGAAGCGTCGCGCCCGGATCTGGTCGTGATCTCTCCCTGGGATTGGTTCGTGCCTCGAGTTCGGGGAGTGATCGTCATCCGTCGTCTCCTCCCGCAGCGCGAGCTGGCGCGGTGGTATCGCGGAGCCTTGGGACTCATTGCCCCTTCCTTGCGCGAGACGTTCGGGCTCGCGCTTTTAGAAGCCATGGCCTGCGGCTGTCCCGTGATCACCGCCGATCGCACGGGCTGCGCGGAGGTCGCGGGGGAGGCGGCTGTGCTCGTCAATCCCTATTCGGTCGAGGCGATCGCCCAGGCCATGCAGCGGGTGATTGAGGATAGCGCCTTGCGCGAGCGTCTGCGAGAGCAGGGGCTGATTCGAGCAGGCACCTTCAGTTGGACCCGCTCCGCCGCTGCGTACCGGCAGGTGTTTTCCACCGTCATGACGGGAGCGCGCTCGTCCTGCTTGTGATCGCTACTTGTTGACAGCGCGCGACCCCTCAGGGGGTTCCTTTTTCCTCTCGCGCGCGATACAATGAATCTCGTGCCGATGCTGAGCGAGGGAGTATAAGACCTTGTTGCGCGTGGGGATCATCGGACTGCCGAACGTCGGGAAGTCCACGCTCTTCAATGCCCTCTTGCGCGGGCGTGTGGCCGAGGTGGCCAGTTATCCCTTCTCGACGGTGGAGCGCAACGTGGGGATCATCGCCGTACCGGATGAGCGACTGGCGCCGCTTGCGCGCGTCTACCGGACGTCGGTGACCGTCCCTTCGGCGATCGAAGTTGTGGACATCGCCGGGCTCGTGCGCGGCGCGCATCGCGGCGAGGGATTGGGGAACCAGTTCCTCGCGCACATCCGTGAGATGGATGCCCTCATCGAAGTCGTGCGGTGTTTCGAGGCCGGGAGCATTGCGCACGTGGAGGGGACGCTCGATCCCGTTCGCGATATGGAGACGGTGGAGATGGAGCTGGCGCTCGCCGATCTGGCAACTGTGGAGCGGCGGAGGGAGAGAGCGCTGCGGCAGGCGAAGATCGGAGACAAGACGGCGGCTCTGGAGCTATCGGCTCTGGAGAAGCTCGAAGCGGCATTGAATGCTGGGATTCCCGTGCGCCGACTGTCGCTCTCTGAGGATGAGCGCGCTCTGGTTCGGCAGCTTTTCCTGCTCACGGCCAAACCGAAGATTTACGCCGTGAACGTGAGCGAAGGGGATCTCGGGCGCGAGACCCCGTGCGTCACGCGCGTGCGCGAGCGGGCGCGGACCTGGGAGGCGGAGGTGGTCGTCCTCTGCGCGCAATTGGAGGCGGAGCTGGCGGATCTCAGCGAGGAGGAAGCGGCTGAATACCTGGCCAGCCTCGGCGTGACGAGCACGGGTGTGCGCGAGCTGATTCGGGCGGCCTATCGGCAGCTCGGGCTCATCACCTTCTTCACCGGCAATGAGAAGGAGGTGCACGCGTGGGCCGTGAGGGAAGGAACGAAAGCGCCGCAAGCGGCCGGGCTCATCCACTCCGATTTCGAGCGTGGGTTCATCGCCGCCGAAGTGATCTCGTTCACGGACCTCATCGCCGCCGGCTCTGTGGCCAAGGCGCGCGAGCATGGCCTGATTCGTCTTGAAGGGCGCGAATACGTCGTGCGCGAGGGCGATGTGATCTACTTCCGTTTTCACGTGTCGTGAGGGGAGCGCGCGCGCCGCGCTCGATCGCTCAATACACGCTGATCTCCCCCTCGATCAGCTTGCGCCAGAGGGAGGGGAGTTCGTCGAGCTTCGCCATCGCCAGTTGGGAGGCCTGGCCTCGGAGACCGCGCGTGAGCTTGCGCGCGCGCAGTTTCAGGTTCACGATCTGAGGTTGCGTGATCGGTCGGCCGATCTGGCCGAGGATATAGCAATACGCCTCTTCGACCTCTTCGATTTGTTCGAGGATCTGTTCGGCGATGCGTCGGGCCGTGATGTTGTAGAGCTTCCCCACGTGGCTGATCGGATTCTTCCCCGCCGTCGCTTCCAGGCTCATCGGGCGAAAGGGCGTGATCAGGCCGTTGACCCGATTCCCGCGCCCGACCTGTCCGTCGTCGCCCGCTTCGGCGCTCGTCCCTGTGAGCGTGAGGTACACGGAGCCCTTCGCCTCATCATCCGCCGGATTGACGTGCACGGTGACCGCGCGCTCTAAGAGCCGCTCGGCGAGCTGCGCGATTTCGCTTTGAATCGCCTGCTTCTTCTCCCGATAGTCCGAGAGGTCGCGAACATGAGCGGAGACGAAGGCGATGGCGACGGTCAGTGTGACCTCTTCGCCGCATCGCAGTCCCATCACCTTGATGTCCTCGCCGATCTCGGGACGCGCGGCTTTCAAAGGCTCCGAATTCAGGAATCGCTCCGTTTCATAGACGGTGCGTTCGAGCGGAGTCAGGGGGGCATAGCCGACGCCGAACGAGGTGTCGTTGGCGAGCGGCGTCGTCGTGGCGCGGTGGAAGAGGTCAACGAGATCAGCGCTGCCCGGTCGGATCACGCACTGCAGGCGCATGTGCCGCTCGGGATCGAGCTGTCGGAAGTGGGTCCGGATCCATGCCGTCGCCGCGTCGCGATAGAGCTCTTCGATCGGCACGCGCCGCTCGGCGACCTGCAGCGTCGCGCGCCCGACTAAGGTGAAGAGGATGGGGTCAAGCATCTCTCCGCCGCCGAAGCGCGAGATCGTGCGCCCGCCGACCAAGAGCGCCTTGTCGAGGTTGTAGTGGAGGACGCGGCCGAATTCCCGTTCGTAATAGCGGCAGAGGGCGACGCTCGTGGCTTCGGCGATCCCATCGCACATGGTATCCGGGTGTCCAATCCCCTTCCGCTCGACGATCTCGACCTCCAACTCCTCGACTCTCGGAAAATCGAGATGATCCACGACGATCATCATCGGCGCTCACATCCCCGTTTTCAGCGCTCGCTAAACTGTATACCAAGCTGATGGCATTCGTCCAGGTGCGCCGGGGGACTTCCCGGGAGAGCGCTGCGCCACTGTGCTGCGCGCGGTGCATGTGCTAAGATGCGCCGGTGCAGGGCGAGCGTTGAAAAGAGGAACGGTCGTTCACCGCTTTTCGTCGAAAGGAGGGAAGCCATGAACGCACTGCGCTGGTTCGTCGGCGTTCTCGTCTTCGCCACCGTCGTGGCGGCGTTCTCCAGCGGGCCGGATCCTGGATTCACCGGGGCTCCGGGGGAGCAAACCTGCACGGCCTGTCATTCCGGACGCGTGAATCCCGACGATCGCGGGAGAGTGCGACTCGAAGGCTTGCCTGGCGGCTATATTCCCGGCGAACGCTACATCTTCTCGCTCTCGGTCACCCATCCGGATCCGGATCGGCGGCGGTGGGGATTTCAGCTGACGGCGCTCACGAGCATGGAGAATGCTCCGGCCGGTGAGTTCCCGGTCGTGGAGGGAAATCGGGGATCGGCTGATCCCATACGAACGCAACGAGAGATTGGCGGCCCCGGAGGTCGCCGGCAGTATATGTCGCATACGGCGGAGAGCACAAGCGATTTCTCCAAGCGTGGAGGCGACCGTTGGTCGATCGCGTGGGAGGCCCCTTTAGAAGACAGTGGAGGGGTGACGTTTTATGCGGCTGGGAATGCGGCCAACGGGGATAGGACCTTCTTGGGGGATA